>JALSIP010000042.1 GCA_026989875.1 archaeon | reverse complement strand
ATTTCTGAGCTATAGATAACGTGAACCACCCTCCCACTGTACTTCTTGTTTGTCTGGTCTCTCCAAGTTCTATCACACCAATGACTACATCACTGCTCACCGTGAAGGTGACTCTGCTGTTTTTGATTCCTTCAACTTTGCCTTTGTAGGTGTACAGAGGTGGAGGTTCCACTGTGAATTTACCGCTCTCGTTTTCAGTGATTATCACGGCATTCTCTGACTGAACCTTCACAGGCATTAGCTCCATCTCAAATTTAGGGTCCTCCCTGAACTCACCACTCAGCGAGCCTTTGAAGGGCTTCTTTCTCTCTAAAACCCATAGAAATGACGACATCCACCAAAAGTACATTCAGCGCCACGAACTTTTTCACTGAGCGTTTAGTATAGCGGTGCAACTCACAGACTTAAACATCCTCCAATTTTTAATCAGTCTAACGAACTCCCTCACAAGCTTCACGAACAGCAGCTTTTTACTGCTCCTGGAGAAGAAAATCTCCAGCGGATAGGAGAAAGCCAAACCCGCAAGGTAAATGGCATACAATACTATCATCGGAGGCGTCCACTTCCTCTGAAACGCTATTTTTAGCATTTTTATCACCAAACAAAAGGACGCCTCCACCGCTCATTTATAGCTTAAGTTGGCAGCACCGAGACCAGATGGGATAATTTTGTACCAATGCCGTCGTAAGGATTACTGTATAAATATTTTCAGTCGTAAGGATTGCTTAGGTAATTATATGCCAAAAAAGATTGTTCTCAAAGTTCCTGAGTGGGTGAATGAAAGAGAAGTTAAAACTCTGGTGGAAAATTATATAGAGGCAAGATTACCAGACAGCGCTTCAATAGAGGAATACATAGAATTTTTAAAAATAAACCCAGACGAAATAGTGGGATATCCCATAGATGAAGAAATTAAAAATTTAAAAAAGCTCAGAAATAAGGCGAAAGAGAGATGTCTGTTTTAGATACCAGCGTAATAATATATAAAATAAAAGATAATGCGTCCATTCATGATAATGTGACAGAAATAACAGTTCTGGAGTTCCCACCCATCTTGAAATATCCAAAATTTTATGGCAGAATTTATTATCTCAGAAGGTCTGATTTGAATCTGGCTCTTAAAATTCAACTGAATCTGAGAAAGATCGGTGCTCAAAAACCAATTCCAGACATATTAATTGCAGCTATTTGCATAAACAGAAATGAAGAACTTATAACCATGGATGATGACTTTATTGACATCTCAAGAGTTACCAATCTCAAAACCATGCTAATTGCCCGGGACGGAATGAAAGAGCAGGAGGAATAAAATGCTCTTCCTGGTGGTGAGTACACCTCTGCCCACGAAACCAGAAGAGGTTAAGACTGCAAGACTAAAGTTCGGGGAGTGAATTGGCAATCTCAAGTCGGAAAAGAAAGTACTCCGCAAAAAGCTTAGCATCGTTCAATTGGCAGAGTTTGTTGTGGAATTTCTGCTTGAGACTGGGGGGCTGTGAAGGTAGATGAGCTCATGAGGATAGCAGGATGGGTAAAGGATTGAAACTTTTATATTCTTAAAGCTGAAGTAAAGATAAACAAAAGCTCTGTGTGGTGACCTCAATGACCCACTGGCTCTGCATAACCACAGAAGAAAACTGGAAAGTAATTAAGAAGGAAAACGTCTGGGGTGTTGCGGAGAGGCATAAGAACACCATAGCGAGGGTAAAGCCAGGCGATAAGGTGCTCATCTACGTAAAGCAGGAGCGCAGGAAGAACGAGGTGGTGGAGCCCAAGATAGTGGCAGCCTACGAGGTGGTCTCAGAGGTCTTCAGAGATGCGAGGAGAATCTTCAAAACACCGCGCGGGATGGGCAGCGAGAGCTTCCCCTACAGGATAAAGCTCAGGCCGCTGAAGGTCTTCGCAAAGCCTGTGGACTTCAGGTCGCTCATACCCCAGCTCAAGTTCATCACCAACAAAAAGAAATGGAGCGGACACCTCATGGGCAAGGCGATGAGGGAGATTCCGGAGGAGGACTTTGAGCTGATATTTAAAGGATAAGGGACAGAAGATCAGTTTGGCGTTAAAACTCTGTAAAGAGTGATGTCCAAGGAGAAATCGCAATATGGCTTTCAATATTCATCCAGGGGAATATGATAAAGAAGAGGTGAGTTAAATAAATGTTCCTGTCAGAAGCTCTAAGAAAGGACAGGATAGAATCCATGACGGAATTTGATTTTGGGGAGATTGTCTCTAAACTATGGGCAGCGGGTATGTGGGCTAATAAGGAGTATTTGGTTCAAAAGATAATAAACGATAATGGCCTTGATAAGATAAAAGATAGATTAAAGGACCTTTTGAAATGTCAAAGGGCTGGGTCCTGCATCTATAACGGAAATCCTATGTTTCTTTAACCCAAAAGAATATGGTATATGGAATGATAAGACGATAAAAGCATTAAAAATACTTGGATTTGAGAATGCTCTCCCACTGAAGAAGTATCAGATTTCAGGTAAAGATTACACTAAGTTTAATATTGCAGAAGAGCTGAAAAAGGCTGGATTTAAGGATACCGACCTGATAATACTTGATTATTTTTTGTATGAGGTCTGGAGCGCTGGAGACCTAACGAAAGTTGAAGAAATACCTAAAAAGTATGAATTTGACCATGACGAGATAAGAGATTTTATTCGAGATATTGGAATCTCCCTGGGTTTTGAGGCCGAAACTGAAAAAACAATAGGCCATGGAGCGAGGGTTGATGTGATTTGGCGGGCTAAAATAGCAAACTTGGGAGTTGTAACCTACGTGTTTGAAGTGCACAAAAGCGGTTCAATTGATAGCTTCGTCCTTAATCTACAGAAGGCAATACGTAATCCGACGGTGCAGAAGGTAATTGCTGTTTCTTAAAAAAGAGGTGCTGGGATTACCAGAGGATTTTATCAGAGCTCTTTCCTTCTGGGATGCTTATGAAGTTGAGCAAACCCATGAAAACCTCTCAGAGGTGATAAAGAGCATTGAAAAATTGGAACTCGTAAAAAGTGAGTTTAAGGCTAAGTAAAACATTAGAATAGGCAATGCGAGAGATTTCTGAGACTTCTCAGTGACAGTGAGCATAGCATGGCAGCTGATGGGCCGGGGCGGATTCGAACCGCCGACCTCCAGTGTGTGAGACTGGCGTCATAACCAGCTAGACCACCGGCCCTATGGCACTTTATCTACTTCCCCATTAATAAACATATTCGTTACGCTTCTTCTCAGCAAGCTCAGCCCTCAGAATCCTGTAGACACCACCATCACCCCGCCACACCCTCTGTGCCTCCAGCACCCTCAGCCTGCGTCTGAAAGCCGGCATGTCCAGCACTAAGGTCTCAGCCTCGCCGCCCTCAAACCCCAGGTGGAACCTGTGTTTTGCCGCCAGCTCAGCCAGCTCCTGCAGCTCAGCCTCACCCACCACCCTTCCCAGCCACTCCTCACCCAGCCCCTCCGCAGACACCGCCGTGAGCATCACCACGAACCCATTCTCAAGCAGCCAGCGCCAGTGCTCAAGAGGCTCAATTCCCCAGAGGGGCGACAGCACCCTCAGCCCCAGCTCCGAGGCTATCCTCTCAATCCTCTCCCGCTGGTAGCGTGATGCCAGCGCACCCGTAACCACGCCATCAACCCTTCCAGCAACCCTCCCAAAGAGCCTGCTCAGGTCCTGCAGCTCCCTCTCCTTAATCCCCGAGCTCCTCTCACGCAGCAGCTCAATTCCCAGAGCCTCAGCCTGAAGCTCCACCAAGTGCGTGTTGGGGTGGTGAAACATCCAGCTATCCTCCCGCTCAGGCTCAACGTTGAGCAGGCATGCAATCTCGTGCCCCTGCCTCATCGCTCTGAACATGGCAGACATGCTATCCTTGCCGCCGCTGACCAGTGCCGCGAGCCTCACCCTTTACCCCCGAGGATGCTGTCTATGCGCTGCACCGCCTCAAGAATGCGAAGCACCTTATCCAGGTCCTTCTCCCCCTCCAGCTCGGCAATCAGCTCCGAGCGCTTTCTGCGCAGCACCTCCTCATCCCTGCCCATCTCCTGTGCAGCGCCGCTTTCACCCTCCTCCCTCACCTCCACCTCTCCGCAGGATGGGCATATTATCCTTCCCCTCTGCTCAAACAGCACCGTCCCGCAGTCCGGGCAGTGCTGGGCTAACATGGTAGCTCTGGAGAGCAGCAGGGTGACCATCTTCTGAATCTCTTCCTCACTCATAACTCTACTAGAATATTTTATAACGTAAAAAATTTATAAAGGAGTGAGTAAGATAACTGCCTCGGCTACTTTTTTGGAGGTGATTACATGGAGCAGGAGGAAAAGATGAGGCAGATATGTGAGGTGCTGGATCAGGTTATTGAGGACACCTCAATCCCGAGAAACATACGCAGGGCAGCAGAGGAAGCCAAGAACGCCCTGATGAACGAGAAGGAGGACATAGGGGTAAGGGTGAGCTCGGCAATCTACATTCTGGAGGAAATCAGCAACGACAGGAATCTGCCTCTGCACGCAAGAACAATAATATGGAACGTATCCAGTGAGCTGGAGACAATTAAAACATGAAAGACGTGCTTCTCGCGATAGCCGAGGAGCTCGTGCTTTTTTCAGCAGAAGAAGCGCAGAAGGTGCTGGCTCAGGTATCCAGGTCAGACTCTGCGCTTCAGGCGTGTGTGGAGCGCTTAGTGGGCGAAGGAGCCCTTCTCCCCGTAGAGGCGGGGGAGAGCGTGCTCGGCACACCTGCCCTGCTCAGGTGGTCAGACGCCAGAGTTTCCCTCCCTGAAGTCAGGGATGCCGTGGCTGCTCTGGGTCTCACCAGGAGGAGCTACTCTGACGTGCACTGGGACGAGCTCACCGCCCGTCTCCTCGGTGCGCTTGAAGAGGACGCAAGAGCGCTGGAGAGGGACGTGGTTGAGCTTCTCCAGCCGCCCAAGAAGCTGGAGATGAGGTACTTTGACCTTGCCATAGAGTTTCACAGGCACTACAGCCAGATTCTCAGGCTGAGCTTCACCGAAGAGCTCTCCTCAATAATACCCGTGCACCGCTGGGAAGAGTTCTTCAGCATCCTGAGCAGACTGCGGGAGCTTCTCAGCAGGCTGGACTACAGGTAGGGTGCGAGATAGCCGAAGTTCAGTCTGAGCAGGTCCCGCCAGTCAGAGAGGTGCACCCAGCTCTCCGCCAGCACCCCCCTCACCTCAAACCCTGCCTCAATCATGCTCTGCACAGCGCCTGGAATCTCGTACTCACCCCTCGGCGACAGCTCCACCTCCCTCAGGAACCCCACGGCAGCGCTGCTGAACAGGTACATGGGCGCCGCGGCGATGTCGCTGAGAATCTCTGATTCAGAGGGCTTCTCCACTAAGCAGGTCACCCTGTCCCCCTCCAGCCTCACGCTGCTCGCCTCTCCCATCTCCTCCCTGCGCATCCGCTTCAGGCTCAGGGTCGCGGCTGGCTTCCTGCTCCGGTGCATTTCAAGCAAGTCTCTCAGGTGCTCCCCGGGAAACAGGTAGTCGCAGGCGAGCACTAAGAAGCTCTCCTCACCCTCAATCAGCGGCAGTGCCTGCTGGAGGGCGTGTGCCGAGCCCATGGGCTCCGGCTGGTGCACCCGCTCTACGCTGTGCCCGTGCTCCCTTACAAACCTCTCAAGCATCCTGCCATGCCTGCCGGTTACCAGCACCACCCTCTCAAAGCCCGCCGCCTCAAGCAGCTCAAGCTGCTGCAGCACCACCGCTTTTCCCTTCACCGGGAGCATCGCCTTTGGCACCGCATGCGTGAGGGGCTCAAGCCTCCTGCCCCTGCCGCCAGCCAGAATCACCGCAAGCACATGCCCCTGCAGAAGCCTCACATCACAAATCTTAAGTAGCTCCACGCACTCTGAATAAAAAGATGGACAGGCGTGTGTACCTGGCATGCATCGCTTCCGGAGCTGCTGGTGCCCTGCTCATGTACTTGGTGCTCCTCCCTCCCTGGGAGGTCTCATCCAGAACTCTGGTTGCGGGTGAGGGCACCCTCATCCTGCATGGTGCCAGAAACGTTGAGGTAGTGGTGCTGAACGGCAGCATAGACGTTGAGGAGGTTGTGCAGGGGGTTTACCGGGACGCCGTGGAGAGCGTGGTGAAGATTGAGGTTGAGAGAAACGTGACCGGGGAGGGGCATCCCGCTGTTGAGGGCACAGGCTCCGGCATCATCTACACAGAGGACGGCTACATCCTCACCGCCGACCACGTGGTGGCAAATGCAAGCAGCATAAGGGTGGTGCTCTATGACGGCAGGAGCTATGAGGCCGAGCTTGTGGGCAGGGACCCGATGACCGACATAGCCGTGCTGCGCATACCTGCGAAGCACCTGAAGCCCGCGCTGCTCGGCAACTCCTCAGAGGTTGAGCCGGGGAGCATCGCCATAGCCATAGGCAACCCCTACGGTCTCGCCAACAGCGTCAGCTACGGCATAGTCAGCGGGGTAAACAGGAGCATAGAGCTCGGCACAGGCTACAGGATGCGCGGCATAATCCAGACAGACACCGCCATAAACCCAGGCAATTCCGGCGGACCGCTGCTGAACTCCAAGGGGGAGGTTGTGGGGATAAACACCGCCATATTCTCCACGGGCACAGGTTTTCAGGGAATAGGCTTTGCCATACCCATAAACACAGCCCGTTACGTTGCGGACAGCATAATCAAGTACGGAAAGGTGCCGCGTCCGTGGCTCGGGATAACAGGCATAGACTTAACGCCCGCGCTGGCGAGGGCTCTCAACCTGAGCATCTCTGAGGGTGCGCTGGTCATGAGCGTGGCTGAGGATTCGCCTGCTGAGAGTGCAGGGATAAGAGCCAGCAGGGGCAGCCTGGGCAGCGCCAACTTCACCCCGGGAGACGTGCTCATAGAGGTTGGTGGCAGGAAGGTTGCGAACATGGACGATGTTGTGCAGGCGGTGATAAGCCACAGCATAGGCGAAACCATAGAGGTGAAGCTGTACCGTGAGGGCAGGATAATCAGCCTGCGTGTAACCCTGGGGGAGCGTCCGCCCAACCTCTAAGGCTTGAGCTCCTCCCTGGCAAGCATGTAGAGGTACTGCTGGGCGTACCCCTGATACGGCTCCCAGCGCTCTGCAAAGCTCGCTATCCTGCGGGGTGCAACACCAAAGTAGTGCCGCATCGCCCTTGCTATCCACACGTCCACGGGAAAAGCCTCTAAGAAGCCGTAGCCGAAGAGAAGCACGCACTCAGCCACCTTCTCCCCGACGCCCGGGAGATTCATGAGCTCCCTCTTAGCCTCCTGAAAATCCAGCTTCTCTATGCCGTAAAGGGCGCCCTCCGCCACCATCGCAGCCGAGCGCCTTATGAACTTCTCCCTGAAGCCGAGCCTCGCATGCTTCAGCTCCGCCTCCACAAGCACCTCTGGAGCGGGCATCCTTCCACCTGCCATGCCCATAATCGCCTGCACGCACCTCTTTATCCTGGGGATGTTGCTGTTTACCGAGCACAGGAATGCCACCAGCGTCTCCCAGGGGTCGCTGAGCGTGAGCCTCAGCCCCCTGAAGCTGCGCACCGCTCTTGAGAGCACCTCGTCCCTGCAGAGCACCCCGTATATCTCCTCAAGCTCATCCCCGAGCCTTAGCATCCTGCGCACGTACTCATGCGAGCACCCGCTGTACCTCAGCTTCCCTCCCTCCTGCCAGAGCTCTGCCCTGGTCTCAAGCATCCTGAAGTATCTGCTTCCCCGCCTCTGCCAGAGGAACTCCGGGGGCTGACCGCTCTCCATGGTCAGCCTGAGGTTCAGGAGCATGGGAAAGGTTATTTATCCCGGCAGCTTATATTGCTTCGGGTGTGAGGATGGAAGTGCGGGAAATTGAGCTCAGGGGGCACATAATAGACTCTCTCATACTGCCCAGGGTGTTTGACACTATAATGGACATGGGGGGAGATTTTGAGGTGCTCAGCTTCAGGATAGGCAAGCGCCGCACCGACCCGAGCTATGCGAGGATTCTGGTTAAGGCTGAGAGCAGGGAGAAGCTGGACGAGATTCTCGGCGAGCTCCACCGCATGGGTGCAACGGTGCCCGAGGTTGAGGAGGCAAGGCTTGAGCCGGCGCCTGCCGACAGGGTGCTGCCGGAGGGGTTCTACTCCACCACCAACCACCCCACCTACGTGCTGCTGGATGGCGAATGGGTGGAGGTGGAGGACATTGAGATGGACACCGCCATAGTGGTTGAGCCGCACAGAAGGCGAGCCCGCTGCAAGCCCATAAGCGAGATACGGAAGGGCGAGCTGGTGGTGGTGGGGCAGAGCGGCATAAGGGTTGTGCCCCCTGAGAGACCCAGGGAGGCGAGCATCTTTGAGTTCATGCGCAGCAGCGTTAGCAGCGAGAAGCCGGTTGCTGCGATCATCTCAAAGGTTGCGGAGGCGATACTGGAGGTGAAGGCACAGGGCGGAAAGGTGCTGGCGGTTGCGGGACCTGCGGTGGTGCACACCAGCGCCGCCTCTGCCCTTGCCTGGATGATCCGGCAGGGCTACGTGGACGTGCTCTACGCGGGAAACGCGCTTGCCGTGCACGACATAGAGGCGCAGCTCTTCCACACCTCCCTGGGGATGGATGTTGAGACAGGAAAACCCTCGGAAGGCGGGCACAGAAACCACCTGTATGCGATAAACGAGGTGATGCGGGCTGGCGGCATCGCCGGGCTTGTGAGGAGCGGCAGGCTGAAGGGTGGAATAATGTACGAGGTGGTTCGCAGGGGCATCCCCTACGTGCTCGCCGGCTCAATACGCGACGACGGTCCCCTGCCGGAGGTGATAACCGACGTGCTTGAGGCGCAGCGGGAGATGCGCAGGCACCTCAGGGGGGTGAAGCTGGTGCTGATGCTGTGCACCATGCTGCACAGCATAGCCGTGGGAAACCTTCTGCCCAGCTGCGTGCGCACCATCTGCGTGGACATAAATCCAGCCACGGTAACCAAGCTCACGGACAGGGGAACGGCGCAGGCTATGGGGATAGTTAGCGATGTGGGGGTGTTTCTGCCGATGCTCGTGGAAGAGCTGCGCAGGAGAAGTGCAGGCTCTTCAAACTGATTATCGTTACCCTGTGCCTGAATATGTATGGGTGCAGCACACCGCCTTCTTGTTCTGCTCCTGCTGGCTGCTGCAGCCGGAGCGGGGGCGGTGCTGCTCTACCACTCTCCTCCTGCCACGGCAGACAGGCTGGAGGAGGGGGTGGTGGAGAGGATAGTGGACGGTGACACCATGGTGGTGAGCGGCGTCAGGGTGAGACTGGTGGGCATAGACACGCCGGAGCGAGGAGAGCCGGGCTACCAGGAGGCTAAGAGGTTTCTGGAGGAGCTCTGCCCGCCCGGCAGTGAGGTTCGCATAGACGTGGACGACGAGGAGCCCTACGACAGGTATGGCAGAACCTTGGCGGTGGTGTACTGCAGCGGTGTGAATGCAAACGCAGAGCTGCTCAGGCGTGGTTACGCCGAGGTGCTCTACATCCCGCCCTCAGAGTTCAGACCCTGGGAGTGGAGGCAGTAGGTTGCGCAGATACCATGCTCTCGGTCTGGGTGTGGTCAGCCTGGGACTGATTTTCAACTTCGCCTACTGGGAGGTTGAGCGCCTGCTGCAGCACGGGGGCATGAGCTACAGGGAGCACTTCATGCAGAGCCCTGTTGCAAGCGTGCTGGCGATTGCCTTTCTGCCGGTTATGGTGCTGATAGGCTACCAGATTATAAGGGAGGGCAGGCTCAGAGAGGAGCTTGAGCACGAGGTGGAGGTGAGGAAAAAGGCGGAGAAGGCAATGAGGCAGTATCTGGAGGAGCTCAGGGCGGTGCACGAGATTGACAGGAGCATCATTGAGAGCTCTGACCTGGGCTCTCTGCTGGAGTTCATAGTCAAGAAGGCGAGGGAGCTCACGGGTGCGGATGTGTGCTTCTTCGGGCTTGTGGAAGGAGAGGTTATTAAGCTGCAGGCTTTCTCGGGCTCAATGACCGGCATAACCACCGAGGAGTTCAGGAGCATTGAGCTCAGACGCGGCGAGGGAGCGGGCTGGAGGGCGCTTGAGAGCGCAAGACCCGTGTACACCGCAGACTACCTCAACGACCCCGAAATCAGGGTGAAGGAGAGTGTCAGGGATGCGGTGAGGCGGGAGGGGCTGGTGTCCATGCTTGCGGTGCCCTTCTTCTCGCGGGAGGGCAAACCAACAGGCGTGCTCTACGTTGCCATGCGCAGGAGGTACGAGTTCAGCGAGGAAGAGAAGGAGGTGCTGCTCACCCTCGCCTCTCAGGCTTCAATGGCTGTGGAGCACGCAAGGCTGCTGGAGGAGATCAGAAGAGCCTACGAGGAGCTGAAGAAGGTGGACAAGCTCAAGGACAGCATAATAGCCAACGTCGGACACGAGCTCCGCACGCCCATAACCATAGCTAAGGGCGCCATAGAGCTGCTTGAGGAGGAGGAAGACCCCGAGGAGCGCAGGGAGCTCATTGATATGGCTTATTCGGCACTGGTGAGGCAGGACTTCATAGTGAGCAACCTGCTGGAGGCTGCAAAGTTCAGGGAGGGAATACCGAAGCCCCACAGGGAGAAGGTGGCGCTCAGGCCGGTGGTTGATAACCTGGTGGAGTGGTTCATGCCCGTGGCGAGACAGAGCCGGCTGAAGTTTGTGGTGGATGTTGAGGATGGCATCAGCGTCTGCGCAGACCCGGAGCACGTGGAGCACGTGCTCAGGAACCTCATAAGCAATGCGATAAAGTTTAATAAGACCGAGGGCAAAGTAATTATAAGTGCACGGGAGCAGGACGGAAGGGTAGAGGTGTGTGTAGAGGATACGGGAATCGGGATCCCTGAAGAGGTGCTTGAGAGGGTGTTTGACAGGTTCTATCAGGTTGACCCTTCACCCACCAGGAAGTACGGGGGAATCGGTCTGGGGCTGACGATAGCACGTGAGATGGTGCTGGTTAACGGAGGCGAGATAAGGGTGGAGTCCAAGCCAGAGAGGGGCTCAAGGTTCTGCTTCACACTCCCCGCAGCGGAGGGATGCGATGGTAAGGATACTGGTGGTGGATGACGAGCCGGAGCTCAGGTTTCTGGCGAGGGTGATGCTGGAGAGGGCTGGATACGAGGTGGTTGAGGCAAAGGACGGCGCGGAGGCTCTGAGCAAGCTTGAGCAGCACGAGATCAGCTTGGTTCTGCTGGACGTGATGATGCCCGGAGATGACGGCTGGGTGGTGTGCAGGAGGATAAAGGAGAGGCACTCCGTGCCTGTGGTCATGTTCACGGTGCGCACCAGCGAGCGGGACAAAAAGAAGAGCCAGGAGTGCGGCGCGGATGCGCATGTGAACAAGCCCTTTGACCGCGAGGAGCTCCTCAGGGTTGTCAGGAAGATGCTTGAGTCTCAGGGCTGAAGCCTGAACCTGTCCCTGGGGAAGAGGGCTGCCTCGCGGATGTTGCTCAGTCCCAGCAGCAGCATCAGGAAGCGCTCTATGCCCATGCCGAAGCCACCATGCGGAGGCATGCCGTACCTGAAGGCTTCAAGGTAGTTCTGGAAGTTCTCAACCCTGAGCCCGCACGCCTTTATCCGCTCCACGAGCAGCTCATGGGTGTGGATTCTCTGCGAGCCAGAGACCACCTCTCTGCCCCTGAACTCCAAGTCAAAGCTCCTGCTCAGCTTATCGCCGCCGGGCATGGTGTAGAAGGGCTTCGCCTCTAAGGGGAAGTCCTTTATGAAGTAGAGCTCGTACCCCTGCTCCCCCATTATCTCTCCCAGCCTCTTCTCAGCCTCTGTGCTCATGTCCTCGCCGAAGCTCAGGCTGAAGCCGTGCTCCTCCAGCATCTCCAGGGCTTCCTCATAGCTTATCCTCGGAATCTTCCCTGCCTCCGGGAGCTCAGCCCCGAGAAGCTCAAGCTCCTTCTGGCATTCCTCTTCTATGCCGCGAAGCATGGCATGAACCAGCCCCTCTGTGACGTCCATCACGTCCTCATGATCTGAGATGAAGCTCAGCTCGCAGTCTATGGCGGTGAGCTCGTTGAGGTGCCAGATGGTGTCGTGCTCCTCTGCCCTGAAGTAGGTGGCAATCTCAAAAACCCTGTCAAAACCTGTTGCCATGAGCATCTGCTTGTAGAGCTGCGGGCTCTGGGCGAGAAAAGCCTCGCGCTCAAAGTAGCTCACGGGAAACAGCTCGGTTCCACCCTCGCTGGCGGTGGAGATGATTCTGGGTGTGTGAACCTCAATGAAGCCCTCGCCGAGCAGGTGGCTCCTGGCAGCATGCAGGAGAGCGCTGCGCACCCTGAAGATTGCAGCCACCTGGGGCTTGCGCAGGTCAAGCACGCGGTGGTCAAGGCGGGTGTCTAAGTTGGCGGGCACCCTGCCAGTTGGATCAAGAGGCAGGGGTGAGGCTGAGCTGCTGAGCACCTCTATGCTCTCCGGCACAACCTCCACGCCGCCCGGAGCCTTCTCCACAGCCTGGAGGACGCCTCTGACCACCACAACGCTCTCCCTGCTGAGCTTCTTTGCGGTCTCAAAGACCTCCTGGCTCACCTGCTTCTTCGGCAGGGTTACCTGCACCACTCCGCCACGGTCCCTGAGCAGCAGGAAGAGCAGCCCGCCGAGCTTGCGCTTCTCCTGCACCCAGCCTGCTATGCTCACCCTGCTGCCGTGCATCTCGGGCTTCAGTCTGTCGGAGTAAATGCGCTCAATCATGGTATCTCCTCTCCAGCCTTGCCTCAATGCTTCTTGCATGCATCTCCAGACCTTCAGCTCTCGCGAGGGTTATGGCTGCCCTCGCTATCCTCTCCAGCCCCTCCGGGTCAAGCTTCTGGTAGGTGATTCGCTTCAGGAAGTCGTGCACGCTCAGCCCGGAGTAGGCTCTCGCGTAGCCGGAGGTTGGCAGAACGTGGTTGGTGCCGCTGGCGTAGTCTCCGCAGGCTACGGGGGAGTACCTGCCCAGAAACACCGAGCCGGCGTTTCTTATCATGCGCAGCACCTGCTCGTCCTGCTGTGTGATTATCTGCAGGTGCTCGGGGGCAAAGCGGTTGGCAAAGCTCACAGCCTCCTCTATGCTGCGGGCAACAAGCACGGCACCTCCCGCTTCAAGCGCCTCCTTTGCTGAGCCCGGGGCATGTTTGCATGCCTCCTGAAGCGCCCTCAGGGTGCTCTCTGCCACCTCCCTGCTGGTGCTCACGAGCACGCACACCGCGAGGGGGTCGTGCTCTGCCTGAGCCAGCATGTCCAGCGCAACCAGCTCAGGCTCTGCGGAGGCGTCTGCAATTATCAGAACCTCGCTGGGCCCTGCGGGCATGTCTGTGGCTACCTCCCCGCTCACCAGCTGCTTTGCCAGGGTTACGTAGATGTTGCCGGGTCCGACTATCTTCTCCACCCTACGGATGCTCTCTGTGCCGTAGGCAAGCGCCGCCACAGCCTGTGCGCCGCCTATGCTGTAAACCTCGTGCACGCCTGCAAGCCTGCAGGCTGCCAGGGTGAGGGGCGCTGGATAGCCGTGCCTGCCCGGAGGCGTGCACACGGCTATTCTGGGAACACCCGCAAGCGCCGCCGGCACGGCACACATCAGCACGGTGGAGGGGTAGCTTGCCCTGCCTCCGGGCACGTAGCAGCCCACGCTATCCAGGGGGCGGTGGAGCATGCCCAGGGTTGCGCCGGCGCTGCTGCAGCTCCAGTCCTCAGGCACCTGCTTCCTGTGAAAGTCCTCTATGGCAGCTCTTGCAACTTCAAGCGCCTCCAGCACCTCAGGCTGAAGGGTGCCCGGCGCCTCTTCCAGCACCTCCTCAGGCACGCGAATCTCCTCAAGCTCCACGCCGTCAAGCTCTGAGGTGAGCTCTAAGAGCGCCTCATCACCCCGCCTGCGCACCCTCTCCAGTATCTGCCTCACCGCTGCCTCAGCCTCTGCGTGGCTGCGCCTCCTGTTCAGCAGCCTCTCCTTCTGTTCCCTGCTGAGCTCCGCCAGCTCTGCAAAAAGCATCAGTATGCAGGTGTTTGAGGGGCTATTTAAACATGTCGGCTGACTATCTGCGCAGCACTATGAACATCTCCATGGCAAAGAGGAGGAAGGCGACGGCAAGGAGCGGGGCTAAGAGTGCCAGCGGCTCAAAGATGCTGCTGAAGGCGAAGCCGGCAAAGCCCAGGTTCATGAGGATGAGCAGCGCCTTTGCTAAGGGCTTGCTGTACAAATCCTGTATCAGGGGCGCACCCGGCTGCCCCACCTTTGAGCTGTGCTTCTCAAGCCAGGTGAGCATGGGTATAATGTGGTAGAGCGCACCCACTATGGTGAGCCCCACCCAGCCGGCAAGCACCAGGTGGACGTGGGTGAAGCTCCCGGGGAAGCCAAAAAGAGCGGTGGTGAAGCCAGCCGTGACTCCGGCGACGCCGAAGGCAAGGGCGTATGCCATGAACCTGGCGCTTATGTCCATCTCCACCTGCTGCCCGGGGGGCTTGCTGAAGTAGGTTCTTGCCAGGTTGTAGGCAAAGAGGTAGAAGCCCGCGAGGAAGAGTGCAGAGGAGGCTATGAAGAGCATCCCACTTCCGGAGCTCAGGAACATGCCGGTGGCTGAGAGCACCGCCAGCACGAAGTGCACCTCTGCCAGCCTGCGGGAGTGGAGCTGTCTCAGGGAGAGCATGGGGAACAGCTCGTAAAGTCCGCCGAAGTTCGTGAAAGCTACAAAGCCTAAGGTGAGCAGGTGCGCATGCAGCATGGGGCTGAAGCCCACCACGCCTGCAATGCCCGCGATGGCATAGGCTGAGCCTGCCAGCAGGTAGATTACTGCCACCAGAAAGAACCAGATGGCGATGCTCCTCCTGTAGAATTCGGGGACGCTCAGGGCTGTGGCGAATATTTCAATGGCAAACATGATGAACGAGACGAGAAGAACTGCACCTGCAATGAGAAGTGCTGATGTATTGCTCAGAAATGCGTAGAACAGCAGGATAAAGCCTGCGTTTACGAGAACAAACTGAAGCTCTGCCAGCCTGCGAGAATGAAGCCTGGCGCCGATTATGGTGGGCAGGAGCTGGTACATGGCGCCCATGATCACCAGGGTGAAGAATGCGCCTGCGAGAAGGTGGGTGTGAACCGCCCTGAGACTTACAGCTCCAAGGGCGTCTGCTGCACCTGCGAAAACCCCCGCAAGCATGTAGAGCAGAGCCGCACAGAAGAACCTCACGGGCAGAAGGTGGAGCATGCTACCTCTTCCTGATTCTCACCCTCCAGACACCCTCCCGCTGCTCAGCTTCGCAGGTGTAGCCGCGGCTCTCCAGCATGCTCATGACCGGCACGGGCTTTACTTCCACAATCAGCTCAAGCTCGCCCAGCTCCTCCAGCTTCCTGAGAATCAGAGGCGGTCTCTCAGAGTGCGGCAGGCTCCTGACGTCCAGCGTCTCTATGAAATCACCCCCTTGAAAGCAGAAAGAAATACCGTCAGCATGAATATATAACGGGCCCGGCGGGATTTGAACCCGCGGTCTGCAGCTTAGGAGGCTGCCGCCCTGTCCTGGCTAGGCTACGAGCCCGATATGGGTGCAGAAGATGCCGTATTTAAATATTCCTGATTGCGCAGGTGTCTGTTCAACATGCTCATTTACCTTGCATGAGAACATCAGCAATATGTAAGCTTTTTCATTTACGCAAATCGCCATTTTTATATAGCTGCGGTGGCGGTATAGGCACATGGAGCTCACACCGGTTTCAAACATCCTGAGCCTGGGCAAGTGTCCCGGGTGCGGTGTGGTGGTGCCCGGGCTGGAGTTTGAAGAGCACTTTACAGGGTGCGCTGGCAGCGGTGAACCCAGGAGGATAATCAGAACCAAGCTTGAATGCAGATGCGGCAGGAGCTTCACCTCCAGGGAAAGAATCAGAAAGCACATCAAGCACTGCCATTCAATTCTTGAAAGAGCTCCGGGGAGCTGTCAGGAGTGCGGCACCACACCTGAGGTGCTTGTCAGGGGCAGAAGAAGTCTCTGCCCTGAATGCATGCTCAGGCTTGCGGAGCATGAGGTTCTCGGGGTGCCTGTGCTGAGCATGGCAGGTGAGAGGTACGTTGAAGCAGCCCTGCAGGCGGGGGAGAGGATGCTCAAACGCCACAGGGCGGAGAGTCTTGAAGAGCTCGGCATAGAGGGCATGCTCATCCTCACCTCACCTTCAGCCGGCTGGAGCTGCTCGGGAGGTGTGCTGGTCTTCACCACCTGCCAGAGCGAAGGCGCCCTGAGGCACTTCAGGCTCCAGCTTCCGGGTGAGCTCCTCAGGGTCCACCTGAGGCGGGAGTGCTGGGGCTGGAGTATCTCACCGGGAGAGCCCCGCTCACCCTTTGAGTCAAGAGCCGCCGAGCTGGCTGAGAGGCTGATGCTCACCATACACGCCACATCCACGGGAGCCTCTGAGGTGCTTGAAGGCGAGCTTCTGGCTGCTGAGGAGCTTCTGAGCAGCCTCCCGCCGCCCTCACGGGAGCACTTCATCACCCTGAGCTGCGAGGAGAGGTTCGCCGGGGTTTCGGAGCTCAGCTTCCGTGTGGCGCAGATGGAGCACCTTCTGGTATCAGGGGCAGTCCCCAGCCTGAGAGGGCGATGCCTGAGCGCCATGCGGGACATGCACAAGTACGTGGACGCAGGAGGCGGAGCCGCCTTAGTAACCCTGTTCAGGACCGCCTTCACAGCGAGAAAAATGGAGATGAAAGAGCGTGTCTCAAGCCTCATCCGTGGCTTTGATGTGTGGGCAAAGCATGAAGAACTGGGGCTGTTTTAGATGCCGCCACCTCCACACGGTGGCTGGCTTTCTGACCATGCCCCTCGTCAAAGCTCACCTCCACCCACCTCAGGGCAGAGAGGTCAAACTCCTCCCTCATAGCCTGCAGTATCCTCTCCGAGAAGTACAGGCACATGTCCTCAGTGTTGAGGGAAGGTATGGGCAGCAGCACCACATCCTCCTCCGGCAGCACGTACTCCTTGCCGTTCACCCGCACCCTCACCGCCCCCTGCAGGTGCTCAACCCTCATCACGCTCTCAGGATACCTCGCCAGCAGAACCTTCCCGTCCAGCTCGCTGCAGATTCGCATTACCAGGTACTTGAGTCTGTAGATGTGCAGCACCCTCCGCCTGGGTGAGATGGAGCCCTCAACCGCCACACTCACCCTGTGGAAGTGCGGATGAAGGCGGCTGCACTTTCCATTCCCAGGCACGAGATGGCACGCCTCAAACCTCAATCCTGCCCGCTCACCGTCCAGCACCAGTCTCATGCTCACACACCTGCACAGGCATCACGGCAAGAATATAAAAAACTTCTGATGGTGTTGAACATGAACATTGACACTGCACGCATGCACGGGAATAAAGTAAACACATGACTTAACGCATGGCTACTCAACCACCACCCTGCCCGTGCGCAGCACCGTAACCGTGAACTCCTCCACCACCTCCCTTCCCCGCAGCTTCTTCCACATCTTCTCCCTTATCATGTCAGTCAGCTGTATGGCGTTGTACTCCACAACAATTCCGGCTCTGTCGGCTTTATCAAACACAATCTTGGGTATCTCAAACAGATCAGTGCCTTTCTCAACCTTAACAACGATGGGTGCAATCATCTCAAAAATCCTTATGGTGTTGATGGCTTTCTCAAGATTCTGCCTGGCTCTCTTCTCGGTTATACTGACATTTGAGCGTGATATGTTCATAATCTTTGCGATTTCACTCTGTATGTATCCCTCTGCTCTGAGCTGGAGTATCTGTATCTGGGAGGGGGTCAGGAAAGACTTTTTTGCAAGCTCCTCAAGGGTATATCCGTCAAGTGAATCAATAGTCGCTTTTATTGCCACCGTTCTCCTTTTTCTACTCTGCTTAACCATATCTAATCCTCTTACCCTGCTCTGTATAGCCTGCACCCTTTGCATTTTCAAAGATAACTGAAAGGTCTTCAGGTTAACCTGTGCGGCTGTTACCCCGGGCTTTTCGTTAACATTCTAATTGACATCTTCCCGGTATATAAGCATTTCTTTGACAATAATGTTTACCTTTGATACAGCCGGGGGATAGATGGCGGTGGAATGTACCTTCCTCATTACGGGGGGGCATTTCACCTCCAACCTTCCCTACCCTCTCCCGTGTCCACCACCTCTTCGGTTTTTCAAATTTCCTGCCCCGAAAATCAACCTTTTTATTTGAGGGGGTGGCAGAGATATAAGAGGGGTGAGCAGGTGGCTACCATAATGGTGGTTGACGACGAGGAGGACATCCTGTCGCTTATGAGGGAAATCCTGACCAGGGAGGGGCACACTGTGATAACCGCCAGTGGTGGCAGGGAGGCACTGGAGAAGCTCAAGCATGTCAAGCCTGACCTTATACTGCTTGACATAATGATGCCGGAGATGAGCGGGTATCAGGTGTGCAAGATGATAAAGCAGAACGAGGACACCAAGGGCATAACCGTTGCCATGCTCACGGTCAAGTCAGAGGAGGAGGACAAGATAAGGGCGCTTGATGCGAGCTCTGCTGACTGGTACTTCACAAAGCCCATAGATGTGGCGAAGTTTGTCAGAAGCGTCAGGTGGCTTCTGGAGAATCCTCCCAGGAGGGGTTAGCCCTTGCCGAGAATCGCCATAGCCTCCGGAAAGGGAGGGGTGGGGAAGAGCATGGTCAGCTCCAACCTTGCGGTTGCGCTGGCAGACTACGGCTACAGCGTTGCCTTGGTGGATGCAGACATAGAGGGTGCCACCCAGAGCCTGCTCTTCGGCGTGGAGGTGGTGGAGGGCACAACCCTGCACGACTACCTGGCTGGCAAAGCCACCGAGGGTGATGTGGTGCAGCAGGTAGCCAACGGCGTGAGCGCCGTGTTCGGGAGCATGCAGCTTGATGCGCTCATGGAGCCCTTAGAGCTTGAAAGGCTGGAAAAGCTCACCGCCTGGCTTGCTGAAAGGCACGAGTACGTGCTCATAGACTCACCTCCGGGGTTTGAGCGCGACATTCTGGCTGCCTTTGCAGCCAGCGATGCCGTGCTGATAGTGCTCACACCAGATGTGCTTTCGGTGACCGGCGCCCTCAAGACCAAGAAGGTTGCCAGGGACGAGGGGAGGGCGGTGCTCGGGCTGGTGGTCAACCGCTCAGGGCAGGACCACGACATACCCAAGGACGAGCTTGAGGCGCTGATAGGCGAGCGAGTGCTGGTGAGCATACCGGACGTGCCCGAGGTCAGGGACTCGGTCATGGCGGGCTCGCCCATGGTTCTGAGCCTGCCGAAGCATGCGGTCTCCAGGGCTATAAAGAAGCTGGCAAAGAAGGTCATTTCTCAATGTAAATCGCTGGCTTTAGTGGCATAGCCCTGGCGCTCCTCCTCTGGGGGTCATATATCCCCTCCTCCTCCGCACCGTACACCTTCACCTCCGCATCAAAAGCCCTGCTGAAGAACTCCGCCGCCTCGGAGAGCACCTTCCGCTCCTCCACCCTGACAGCCTCCCGTGGCTCAGACCTGAGCATCTCCTGCAGCACCCCTGCAACCTCCTTACCCCGCTTCCTCAGCTCCGGCTCCTGCATCAGCCTCTGCATGAGCTCGCTGAAGTCCCGTCTCTCCTGCGCTCTCAGCACCTCCAGCACCCGCCACTTCCACCCGGGGGCGGTGTATATGAATATCTTAGACGGCTTGATGCCGGTGACGCTTATTATGCTCTGCACATCCTCGTAGGTCTGCATCACCAGCTCCTCAGCAGCCTCAGCCTCTCTGCTTAGCTCCTCCTCCCTGAGTTCTGGCCAGGAGGCGGTGCTGACGAAGCCCTCCTCGCCCAGCATCCTCCAGCACTCCTCGCACAGCGCCGGAGCGAAGGGGGCGAGAAGCCTCACCCACACCTTCAATGCAAGCATGCACGTCTCCCTGTGGGGCACATCCCTGCGCAGGTACCAGCGCATGTCGTTGTGGAAGTCAAAGAGCGCCGCCTGAAGCGCCGAGCGCGTGCGCATCTCCTCCAGGCTCTCCGTTGCCTCGCGCACGTGCCTCTGCACCCTGCTCCTGAGCCAGCGGTCAATGTTCCTCTCCTCCTCCCGCCACTCCTCCCTCTGCACCAGCTCCTCAACCAGCCTGAAAAAGCTGCTCAGGCTCGTGCTCATATCCTTGGCGCGCTTTGCGCTCCAGTCCGGGTCACGCATTCCCTCGCTCGCGTACATCAGGGCGCACCTGGTGACGCTGGCGCCGTACTCCTCCAGCGCCCGGCGCACCGTGACAAAGTTGCCGGACTTCTTTGCCATCTTCTGTCCTTCAATGCTTATCATGCCATTAACGGCGATGGCTCTCGGCCAGAGCTCTGGCTCAAACAGCGCCACATGGTGGAAGAGGAAGAAGGTCAGGTGGTTCGGAATCAGCTCCTTCGCAGAATTTCTCAGGTCAACCGGCATCCAGTACAGGAACTCCGACCTCATCTCCCTCAGGGTATCTGCAGAGGTGCCGCACCTCTCAGCCAGCTCCTCGGGCTTGCCCCTGCCGTAGAATATGTAGTCAAACACCTCGCGGCTGAGCTTTTCGCCGTCCACCCTGCCCTGGTTCACGTACTTGGCTACGGTGTAGAAAGCCATGTACACCGTGGAGTCGCTGAGGGTCTCAACCTTCCACTCCGGGTCCCAGGGCAGAGGTGTGCCAAGCCCTCCCTTGCGGGCGCATGCCTTGTCCTCAAGCCACTCAATGGTGTTCACGAAGCTCGCCCTTGCCTCCTCCGGCAGGATTCGCATTCCTGCCAGCGCCTCTCTGACCTTAGCCTTCCAGCTCTCGTCGCTGTACTTCAGGAACCACTGGTCCTTCAGTATTTTCACCATGCACCTGGTGCCGCACCTGCACACCACCTCCTCTAAGAG
>JALSIP010000041.1 GCA_026989875.1 archaeon | reverse complement strand
GCCATGCGGAGCCGTTCACGCGGTAGAAGAGCACGGCTCTGTAAATTGCGCTCCGCCCGTCGCCGAGGGTTGCGCTTATCTTCACGCTCTCGCTTGCTCTGGCTGAGCGAACGTAGGTAACATCGCCTATTTCAGGCGCTTCCTCGTCGCCGAAGACGGTGAGCAGGTGCTTAGCCTCAGCCCTTGAGCCCAGCCACCAGAGCGCATATATCCTGCCGCCGGCTGCGCTTGCCTTCGGTCTTGCAACCTCCCTGCCAGAGTAGCTGAGTTCGTGCAGCTTTGCCGTGCCCCTCCAGAGGAGGTAGATTTTCGTGTAGGCATTCTCGCCCCACTTGACCACCGGCAGAAGCACGAGATTGCCGGCAACCACAGGAGCTCCAGCCGGCTGCTCATCCTCTGCAAAGGTGAAGTTGCCCACAACGTTGCCGCTGAAGTCAAGCACGTAGAGGTTCAGGGGTCTCTCGCCAAGGTCTCTGACGGCGTAGAGCCTGCTCTCGCTCACAGCGAGATACGGGTTGCCGTAGATGTCAGAGCCTGTGCCTAAGCTTTTCCTCCAGAGCTCTTTTCCGTCCTCTGAGAGAGCCACAAGCCCATCGGAAAGCACAAAAACCCTGCCCCTCTTCGCTACGGGTGCGCTCATCCCTCCGCCCGGCGAGTACTTCCAGAGCAGCCTCCCGCTCTTCATGTCAAAGGCGTAGAGCGCTGCCTTTTCCTCAGCGGTGCCTGGAGTGGTGGCGTAGAGCACTCCATCGCTCGCTGCGAAGCCGAGCACGGCACCGCCCTCAACCTGGTAGCTCCAGGCAGGCTCACCATCCTCGGTGAAGCAGTAGATTCTGTTTTCCGCGGCAACGCACACCATGCCTTCGGAGACGATTAAGTTGCCTGAGGCGCTCTGCTCTTTGAAGCCGAACTTTCGCTGCCAGAGCACCTCTCCCGTGCTCTTGTCTATGGCTATGAGCACCGGCTCCTCGTAAGGCTTCAGCACGTCCGGCTGCGTTGTGGCTGTGGCGATGTAGGCGTGCTTTCCAACGCCGTAGCTGAAGTAGGTTAAGCCTGTGCCCAAAGCTAAGAAGCGCCACCTTTCAACGTCCCACCCCTGTCTGGCACGCTTGTCCTTCTCAAGTTCAATATAGCCACCAGCTCCGCCTGCCGGCGCCTCTGCAACGGCTGCAACATCAACACCCCAGAGCAGCTCTCCCGTGCTGGCGTTCAATGCGTAGAGCCCGCCGCCGTCGGCGAGAAAGAGCCTCCCGCCTTCCACCAGCGGGGTTGTTATCACGGGGTCTATGCTTGCGGAGACGTTGCGCTGGTAGATAAGCTCCGGCACCCGCGGAGCCTCTGAGCCGAGCAGATCGCTCTGCTGCGTGCCCTTAACCAGCTTCCAGGGCTTGAGCTCTGGGAGGAAGGGTGAGATGTCAGGCGCCTCAGAGGCATGCGCTGATGCGAGGGTTAGCAGAAAGATAAGGGCAAGGCAGGGAAACCTCACCTCAGCCACCTCCATAGGAGGCACGTACCTGCTGCAAAGCCAAGCTCTCACCCCGCAGCTCAGGAGATAACCTTGCTCTCCAGTCTGGAAACCCTCTTCAGCAGGTCCTCTATTATCTTCTCTCTCCCCCTGAACTCCGCAAAGTCCTCCCTGAGCGCTGCCACCTCGGATGTCAGGGCGTCTATGCGCACGTTCTGGCTGTCTATGCGCTTAGTCTGCGACTCAATCTCACGCCTCAGAGCAGAGATCTCCTGCTTCAGCTCCTCCCGAACCGAGCATATCTCCTGCCTGAGCTCGTCTCTCGCAGACTCTATCTTGGCATCAAGCTCGCTCCTCACTGACACTATCTCCTGCCTGAGCTCGTCCCTCACAGAATCTATCTTGGCGTCAAGCTCGCTCCTCGCTGACTCTATCTTGGCGTCAAGCTCGCTCCTCACTGACACTATCTCCTGCCTGAGCTCGTCCCTCACAGAATCTATCTTGGCGTCAAGCTCGCTCCTCACTGACACTATCTCCTGCCTGAGCTCGTCCCTCACAGAATCTATCTTGGCGTCAAGCTCGCTCCTCACTGACACTATCTCCTGCCTGAGCTCGTCCCTCACAGAATCTATCTTGGCGTCAAGCTCGCTCCTCACTGACTCTATCTTGGCGTCAAGCGCGTCAATGCGTCTGCTGACATCCACGAGCTGAGTATTCATGCCCTCCAAGCGCAGGCTCATGTCGCCAACGCGGGAGCTGAGCTCCTCAACCCTGCCGTCAAGCCTGCTTATGGCAGCCTTTATGTCGCTGAGCTCCGGCACCAGGAGCTCCCTGATAGCCTCTCTGACAGCATCTTTCATTGCTTAACCCTCTGCTTTCATATCTAATAAAACTTCCTGCGCCACAGCAGCGGAGCCAGGGCAAAGAGAAGCGCCAGCGTGGGGCCGCACACCCTCGCCGGCGGGGGCTCGGGTCCCGGAGGTCTGGGTCTTGGCACTGCCTCTGTCACCTGCTCCTCCGCCCCCTCTGCAGAGAGAACCAGCACTCCTCCTCATTCCTCTCACCTCTGTCCCGTCCTACTTCACATCTCACCCATGTTACTATCGGTGGTTATATATACCCTTCGCTTCAGCCACCACCTCCCGAGGTAACCTCCACCCTCACCTGCGTGTATCCATCCCTCTCAGCCGTCACCTGCACAGCCATGCCGGCATCTGGCTTAACCGCGCTCAGTACCGAAGAACTCCTCTCCATCACCATGAACCCGGCGTCCTGCAACCTCTCCGCGTACCACCCAATCACCTGTGCTGGCTCATCGTACGTGCCGTAGGTGATGCTCACCATCCTCCCTCCACCCATGCCGACGGTGGTGTACTCAAGCATCACCGCCCCCGGGTACCTCTCCACGGGCTCCTCACCCTCCACCAGGTCGCTCTCCGGCAGTCTGTTCGGCGCATAGCTCACCTCAATCTCCGTGTACGCCCTGCTTTCATCTGGTGGATAAACGCTCATCTCCAGCCTCTCACTTCCCCTCGCAAAGTACATCTCCACACCGTACCGGGAGGCACTCTCCTCCACAACCTCCCATCCCTGCTCCTTCAGCCTGCTCCTGTACCAGGCTGCCACATCCTCCGCGGCATCTCTGGTGCCATATGTCAGCTCCAAGTACGCACCAGGGGCAGGGTACTCCCGCTCTTTCTCGTAGGCAAGCAGCACCGCCCCCGGGTACCTCTCCACGGGCTCCTCACCCTCCACCGCATCAGAAGCCGGGAGACCCTCAGCAGTGCCGCTCACTGCACTCTCCTCACCCCGCAGCACCTCCATGGGGGCGGTGGCAACATAGTAAACCGTGCCCCCGCCATCCTGTCCGTACGCACCGTAAGCCCAGACCGCCACACCTCTGTTCTCCCTCTCAAAGAACACCGCACCCCACACGGCGCCGCCCTGGGGCGTGCTCACCCTCACCACCGGCACCTCATCCACTGCTCTGTAACCCCTGTCCTCCATCTCCCTTCTGTACCACTCCAGCACCTCCTCCACGGTAGCATCCTCAACAAAGTAAACCCTCACCTCCACATCCTCCGGTATACCCATCACCCTCATGTAGATGCTGGAAGGGCTGTAAACCTCAGAACCCCTGTACACCGGCACCTCACCATCCACGGAAGATGCACCACCTGCACCCTGAATACCCTCCCCCTCACCACCTGCCCTGCCAGCGCATCCCGCCAGCGCAGCCAGCAGCAGCACAAGCAGCAGAGCCTCACGCCTCACTCGCATCACCTCCTTTCCTCTATCCCTCCTCCACCTCCCTGTAGCTTATTCCGATGTAGGTGTAACTCCTGCCATTAGCCTCAAACTCCGCTATGGTCATGGCAACATACGGCAGGCAGCCCTCATTCGCCCCGCACTCCTTCCGCTTGAAATCAACGTACAGCGAGGCTCCTGCGGACGCACCGCTGAAGGGCAGCACCGCCCCCTGGGCGGGCTCCTTCCTGGCAAGCGCCCACCCCCTGCTCTCCATCTCCCTCAGGTAAAACTCCCTCACCCTCTCAAAGCTGTCTGCTGTGTAGTACTCCACATCCGTGTACCTCACGCCTCCCAGCGTGTAGCTGTCATAAGAGACCCGCACGCTCGGATTATACCTTGGCACCTCGCTCAGGTCAGAACCTGGAGCATCCTCTCCGGGCAGGGTGACGCTGCCTGAGGCGCAGCCAGCCGTAACCGCGAGCAGCAGCAGCGCCGCGCACACCCACCTCATTCCGCGCACCCCCTACGCGTACCTCTCGGCAATTCCGCCTGCCACCGGCACCTTCCAGGTCTCGCCTCTGTAGGCTCTGTACATCAGCACCAGCCACAGCACTATGGAGGCTATGGCCACCAGCATGCTCAGCAGTCCCACAAATATCAAGCTAAGCACCGCACCCAGCACCGGTATGCTGCCCAGCACCGCACCCACAGCTGAGAGAACAATCTGGAACACCAGGATTCCGCCAAACACAACCATGCTCTGCACCGCATGGAAGCGCACGAATTTACTCTCCTTTTCAAGCAGGTAGAACACCGCACCCGTTAGCACGCCGAAGAGGTAGCACAGCGCTCCTGCGATGTTCTCATCCACACCAAGCGAGCTCCTCTGCATACAACCACCTGCATCTCCCGGGGCTCAGCGACCCTATAATTACTGGTAGCCGGCTGGATATAAGTGTTTTGCCTGCCCACGCTGCATGTTCTACCGAGCCGCCCTGCCAGAAGCTGCACACGCCTCCTCCAGCCTCTGCAGCACCCACTCCCTCCTCAGCGAGGCTACAAAGGGACCTGCTCTGGGTCCGCTCCTCCTGCCGAGCATCGCCAGGTACACAGCCTCAAAGGCTCTTCTCCCCCCGAGCCCCATCTCCTTAGCCAGCCTGAACATCTCCTCCTGCAGCCTCTCGCCCTCAGGCTGCTTCTCAATCACCTCCCTCAGCCTGCACAGGAAGGCGAGCTGCTCAGCATCAAGCCTCTCCCTAACCTCCCCAAAATCCTGCAGCAGGCTGAGCCTCATCTCAGGCGCGTACCTCTCCACCCAGGCTCTCGCATGCGCAATCCTCTGCCTGAGCTCCTCCTCCACCTCCTGCGAATAATGCCCAGAGCGCTTCAGGCTCTCCAGCGCCTCCCCATCCTCAAACAGGCACGCCACCACTGCTGCATGGGAGAAAGGCAGCGGCACAGGCTTCATCGGCTCGCCCACCTGCGCAAACTCATACAGCCTGCGCAGGTGCCTCTCCTTCGCTTCATTCTCAGCCCTCTCCATGCCAAAGTACACCCTCGCCACCCGGTCGTACTCATCATAAAGCTTCGGCAGCTCCCTCCAGGAGAAGCTTCTGGACTTCATTATCTTCTTGCAGTACAGGAATCGCAGTAGCTGCGGCGGCGCCACCTCCAGCCACTCCTCAGGATAAACCACATTCCCCACCGAAGCGCTCATCTTCCTCCCATCTATGAGCAGGTGCTCGTAGAACAGCGGCACTGGCATGGGGAAACCTAAGATGCGCTCGCATATCTCCGCGTTCACCCACCAGGCGCTCCCCGGCACCACGTACTCCTTGCCGGCGCCCTCACAGCACACCTGCCAGCGCGCCCACTGTGCCGCCCACTCACTCTTCCACATCAGCTTGCCCTCATCCCTCAGCGGGTCAGCATATCCCGAGAAACCGCAGCCCCTTGCGGTATGCTTCTCAAACTCGTAGTCACGGCAGGTGTACCTTATCCTGCCCCTCTCCACCCCCTCCACCCTGGGTGTTATAATCCTCCCGCACCCCCTGCACACCGGCACAAAAGGGCTCCACCTTCCAGCCTCCTTAGAGGGCTTCACAATCTCCCTCACCAGCTCCATGTTCTCAAGCAGCTTTCTGATATAGGGGGCAAAGCTCCCCCTGCGGTACTCCTCCCTCATGGAGTACATCTCAGGCTCAACCTCAAGAAAGCGCCTCATCACCTCCAAGTAGCCCTCCACGTGGTGCTCTGCATAGCTGCCGTGGCAGCCCCAGGGGTCAGGTACCGAGCTCACCGGCATGCCTATGTACTCGGCGAGCTCTGCCGGAGCGCCCTCGGGCACGCTGCGCAGCGGGTCCATGTCCTCAGCCACCCATATCAGTGCCGCCTCCACCCCTGCCTGCGAAAGCGCCCTCACCACACACTCCCCCCTTATGGTATCGCTCAGCCTCCCTATGTGCAGCGCTCCCGAGATGCTGGCGCTGCTCTTCACCACATACCTCTCCGGCTCCGGCACCTCCCGCTCAAGGTACCTGAACCTCCTTCTCTCAAGAACCTCCCTCGCCTTTCTGTCAGCCCAGAACATGGCATCGCTCATTCAGCGCACTCCTCACTCACCCATCTCAGGTAATCCCTGTTTCCGCCGCACACCTCCACCGCCACCACCTCCGGCACAGTGTAGGTGTGCAGCTCTTTTACCCTCTCAGCCACCCTGTCCACCAGGCTCTTCAGGCTCTTCACCACAAGCAGAGCCTCCTCGGCTTCCTGCACTCTGCCCTCCCACCAGTAAACCGAGTGCACCCTCTCCACCACGTTCACGCAGGCTGCCAGGCGCTCCTCCACCAGGGTTTTTGCAATTTTTTTCGCCTGTTCCGGGCTCTCCGCAGTAACATATATTACCACGTACATGGTAGAGAGGTAAGGTGCATTAAAATAAAAAGGTGACGGAATGAAGAACTGGCAGTGGTTTGTGCTGGTGGCGGTGCTCTCAACCCTCTGGCTCACCCTGCGTGGCGAGCCCACCAGACTTGAGAGCTTCATAATAAGCGTTGCCCTCCTGTGGTTTGTGCTGCTTGAGGTCATGGAAAAGAGCAGGACGAGATATGACAGGCACGGCATCTTTCTGGTAATCAGAACCGAGCGTGGCAGGGAGCTTATACACAGCCTGGCGGCGCACCGGCGTCTATGGCTGGGAGCCGGCAACCTGATAGCGCTGGTGGGCATAGCCGGCACGCTGATGATGGCGGGGCTGCTGCTCCTCGGCTTCTACTTTCTTGCTGCGAAGAGCGTAGACCTGCTCCAGCCAAAGCCCGTGGTGCCCGGCTACACCATACCCTTCTGGTACGGCATCATCGGGCTCATAACGGTGCTCGTGGTGCACGAGCTGGCACATGGCGTGGTTGCAACCGCCGAAAGAATAAGAGTGAAGAGCCTGGGCATCGCGCTTCTGGGCGTTATACCCATAGGCGCCTTCGTGGAGCCGGACGAGCAGCAGCTCAGGCGGAGCACCTGGCTGGCGCAGCTCAGGGTTTATTCAGCCGGCTCCTTCGCCAACCTGCTGGTTGCCCTCCTCGCCACCTTAGCTCTGGGCTTTTATGCCAGCGCAATATACGAGCAGGGAGTGCAGGTGGTGGAGGTGGTGGAGGGCTCGCCGGCAGCGCAGGTGCTTGAGAGGGGGATGGTGATAAAAAGCATAGGCAACCGCGCCGTCAGCACAGCCTCCGACTTCTACGAGGCTGTTGCAACGCTCAAGCCGGGTGAGAGGATATCCATACAAACAGACAGAGGAACCTACGAGCTGGTAACCGCTGCCAGGAAGGACGACCCGGAGCGGGGCTTCATAGGCATCAGAATCTCGCCCAAGCTCAAAGACCAGGTTCAGCGCTACTTTGGACTGGCGCTGCCTCTGGTTATATACTACTCCCTCTACTGGATAGCGCTGCTCAACGAAGCCATAGGCTGGATAAACCTGGCACCCCTCCACCTGGGCATTGCTGCAACAGACGGGCACCACGTGCTCAGGCTGATTCTGGAGAAGCTTCTTCCTGCCAGAAGCGCCGGCTCTGTGGCAACCTACGTGTCAACGCTGATGGTTCTGATTCTGCTGGTGAGCATAGTAAAGCCTGGAATGGTGCCGGGTGGTTGAATGGAGCTTGAGATCAGAAGGCAGCTTATCCACATGAGCGGCGCAATCACACCCCTCTACCTGCAGTACGCCTACGAGCGCTTCTCTTCCTGGCTGGCTCCCGTGGCTGTGCTGGTGTTCCTGATAATCTCAACGGTGGCTGTTTCGGTGGCTTACAGAAAGGGTGTGAGGGTGCCGGTGCTCAGCAGAATAATTGAGTCCGCCGAGCGCCCGCAGGTTATAGAAGAGGAGCCCGGCAGGGGCACGCTGCGCTTCTTTGCAGGAGTCCTTGCAACGGTGGTGCTCTTCGGGATGCTTTTAAACGCACCCTTCTGCGTGAGCGCCGCCGGCATGCTGGTGCTCGCCCTCGGAGACTCGGTATCAACCCTGGCAGGGGTGAAGCTGGGCAGACACAGGCTGCCCCACAACAGGCGCAAGAGTGCTGAGGGCACAGCCCTGGGCGCAGGTGCAGCCTTCGCAGGGGTGCTGGCTTACATGCTCGCCCAGGGTGCATCCGTGCAGTTCTCCGCTGCCCTGGCATTAGCCTCGGCAGCCTCGGGAATGCTCGTGGAGTCTCTGCCACTCAAGATTGATGACAACCTTACCGTGCCGCTGGCAGGTGCGGCTGGTGCATATGCGGTTATGCTAATGGGGTGATGTGAATGAAGGTGGCTGTGGTTGTAGGCAGCGAGTCTGACAGGAAGCTTGCGGAGGAGGCTGAGAGGGTTCTCAGGGAGTTCGGGGTGGAGTGCAGCGTGCACGTTGCAAGCGCACACCGCAACCCCGAGAGGGTGGCGGAGCTCGCCAGAAACAGCGACTGCGATGTTTTCATAGCCATCGCAGGGCTGAGCGCCGCGCTCCCGGGTGTGCTGGCAAGCCACACGCTGAAGCCGGTGATAGGCGTGCCCAGGGAGGTGAGGCTGATGGGGCTTGACGCCCTGCTCTCCATCGCCCAGATGCCGCCAGGAGTGCCCGTGGCTGCCGTGGGCATAGACAGCGCAAAGAACGCCGCACTCTTAGCTATCAGAATCTTAGCCCTCGGGAATAAAGAGCTGGAAGAAAAGCTCAGAGAGCACCGGGAGAGGATGCGTGGGTGAGCAGCTTCTGGCTGTACAACACCATGACGCGCAGGAAGGAGCGCTTTGTGCCCCTGCGAAAAGGCGAGGTCAGGATGTACACCTGCGGTCCCACGGTGTACGACTACGCCCACATCGGCAACTTCCGAGCCTACGTCTTCCAGGACCTGCTGCGCAGGTGGCTGCGCTTTCTCGGCTACAGGGTGGTGCAGGTGATGAACATCACCGACGTGGACGACAAGACCATCGCCAGGAGCAGAAGCGAGGGCGTGAGCCTGCGGGAGTACACGCAGCGCTACGAGCAGGCGTTCTTTGAGGACCTGGAGAGGCTGAACATAGAGAGGGCGGAGCACTACCCCAGAGCCACCGAGCACATAGCCGAGATGGTGGCGCTCATCCAGAAGCTCATGGAGAAGGGCTATGCCTACCGCGGAGAGGACGGCAGCATCTACTTTGACATCTCCAAGTTCAGAGGCTACGGAAGGCTGGCAGGGCTGAGGGCAGAGGGTCTCATGCCGGGGGCGAGGGTGAAGCAGGATGAGTACGCCAAGGAGGAGGCACGGGACTTTGCCCTGTGGAAGGCGTGGAGCGAGGAGGACGGCGAGGTTTACTGGGACACACCCTTGGGCAGGGGAAGACCGGGGTGGCACATTGAGTGCAGCGCCATGAGCATGCGCTACCTGGGCGAGACCCTTGACATCCACGCAGGCGGCGTGGACCTGATTTTCCCGCACCACGAAAACGAGATTGCCCAGAGCGAGGCAGCCACCGGCAAGCCCTTTGTGCGCTACTGGGTGCACAACGAGCACCTCTTAGTTGAGGGCAGGAAGATGAGCAAGCGCCACGGAAACTACTACACCCTCAGGGACCTGCTGGAGATGGGCTACGAGCCGCTTGCGGTGAGATACCTGCTGCTGGCAACCCACTACCGCAGGAAGCTGAACTTCACCTTCAGGGCGCTGGAGGATGCCACGAAGACTGTGGAGAGGCTGGAGGAGCTGATGCGCAGGCTGGAGGAGTACTCGCCACGCAGAGAGGAGCCCACAGAGCTTTCCAGATTCACCTCAGAGGCTAAGGAGAGGTTCGTCAGCGCCATGGGGGATGACCTGGACACGCCCCGCGCCCTCGCGGTGGTCTTCAGGGTGCTGCGGGAAGCCAACAGGGCGCTGGGCTCGGGCAGCGCGAGCGCCGCTGATGTAGCTGAGCTGAGAAGCTTCTTCAGCGACTTCAACAGCGTCTTCGGTGTGGTGCGGGAGGTGCAGGAGGAGCTTCCAGAGGAGCTGATGAGGATGATAAGGGAGCGAGAGGAGGCGAGGAAGCGCAGGGATTACGCCACCGCAGACCGCCTGCGGGAGGAGCTGCTCAGGCGCGGGGTGGTGGTGGAGGACACGCCAGAAGGCACGAGATGGAGGGTGAGAGGGCACAGGCAAAGCTGAAGGGCAGCTCCGCTCTCAGCTCGCACAGCTCGGAAAACCGCTTAGCTCCTGGTCGCTGGAGGTGATAGGAACCCGCTGGAGGTTCCTATGGTTGCTGGAGGTATCGGAACCCTCGGGAGCTACGCTCCCTCGGTCTTCCTCGCATGGCTCGGAAAACCGCTGGAGGTTCCGATAATAGTTCAGAGGTTAACGGAAGGTATTAGGTAAGGGTGATAGGTGTGGTTGACAAGGAGGCTGTGGTAAAGGCGCTGAAGGAGATTATAGATCCCCACACGGGCGTGAGCGTTTACGATATGGGGCTGATAAAGGACCTGAAGGTTGAGGGGGATGAGGTTTCGCTCACCTTCGTGCCCTCCTCACCCTTCTGCCCTCTCGGGGTGCAGCTCAGCACCCAGATAAAGCAGAAGGTTGAGGCTGTGGAGGGTGTGAAGAAGGCGAGGGTGAGGGTCTCGGGACACGTGCAGGAGAAGGAGCTCAACGAGATGCTCTGCAAGTAGTATGCGCAGGCTGAAACTCTGCCCCCCGGGTCTGGAGCTGCTGAGGCTGAATGTGCTTAAGACAGGCAACGTTGCCAACTTCCCCAACTCCGAAAGAGCCATGTGGGCAGAGTTCATGCCCTCCCCGCCCAAGCTCCTGAAGCGCAGGGCGGAGGTGGTCTACTTCGTCGGCTGCATGGCGAGCTTCTCACCCCAGGTGCAGGACATCCCCGCAGCCTTGGTGCAGCTCATGGAGAGGGCGGGTGTGAACTTCACGATTCTGGGTGAGAAGGAGTACTGCTGCGGGTATCCGCTGCTGGTGGCGGGCATGGACGAGGACGCCGAGAGGCTGGTGAGGCACAACACCAGGGTTATTGAGCGCACGGGAGCGAGCAGGGTTGTGTTCTCCTGCCCGAGCTGCTACAGAACCTTCAGGGAGGTTTACAGCATAGACGCCGAGCCCGTGCACCACACGCAGTTTCTGCTGGAGCTGGTGGAGGAGGGTGCCCTCAGCCCGGGGAGGCTTGAGCTCAGCGCCGTTTACCACGACCCCTGCGACCTGGGCAGGCACTCGGGAATCTACGAGGAGCCCAGGAGGCTGGTTAGGCGCTTCTGCACCCTCCGTGAGATGCCCAGGGCGAGGGAGGTGGCGCCCTGCTGCGGTGGCGGCGGAGACGTGGAGACCGTGAGCCCTGAGCTGGTTAATAGAATCGCCTGCTCGGCTGCCGCAGAGGCTGAGGGTGCACGCCTGCTGCTCACCGCATGCCAGCAGTGCAAGCGGGTGCTGAGGAGGGGTGTCAGAGAGGCAGGGGTGGGGGTTAAGGTGAGGGATGTGGCAGAGGTGATGCTGGAGGCGCTTGATCGGTGAGCCTTGAGGAGCTGTTCTCCTTCATGGACACAGAGAGGGTGCTCACCAGCGTGGACGAGCTGGTGCTGTACTCCTACGACGCAGCACCGAGGAGGTGCATGCCGGCAGCGGTGCTGAAACCGGTGGATGAGGAGGAGGTGGTGGAGCTTCTCAGGGTGTGCGCCGAGAACGGGCTCAGAATTACACCCAGAGGTGCAGGCACAAGCCTCTGCGGCGCCTCCGTGCCATCTGAAAGAACCGTGGTGGTTGACTTCACGCTGATGAACCGCATTCTGGAGGTGGATGAGGACAACCGCTACGTGCTGGCTGAGCCCGGGGTGGTGTACGGGGAGCTCAACAGGGCACTGGCCGGGTATGGGCTGTTTTTTCCTCCCGACCCGGCAAGCGGCAGCGTGTGCACCATAGGCGGTATGGTGGCGATGAACAGCTCCGGCATGAGGGCGGTGAGGTACGGCACAACCAGGAACTACGTCTCAAGCCTCAGGGTGGTGCTCAGCAGTGGCGAGGTGCTCAGCCTGGGCGGGAGATACGTGAAGTCATCCTCCGGCTACGACCTGCTCAGCCTCTTCGTGGGCAGCGAGGGCACGCTGGGGCTCTTCACCCGGGTGGGGCTGAGGGTGCTGCCCAAGCCGGAGCACGCGGAGATGGTGTGCGCCGAGTTTGAGACGGCAGAGCAGGCGTGCAGGGCGGTTCTGCCTTTGCTGAAGCGCACCCACCTGCTCTCGGTGGCTGAGCTGATGGATGCCAGCGTGGTGAATGCCACGGGAGGCGAGAGGGCGCTGGAGGGCTGGCAGGGCGGGGCGGTGCTGCTGTGCGAGAGCGAGGGCTTCTCCAGCAGCGCCGTGCTGGAAGAAGCCAGAGCCGCAGAGGAGGTGCTGAGGAGGCATGGAGGCAGACTGCTCGGCGCTGATAGCGAGCAGGTGTGGAGCTGCAGGAGAGGTGCGCTGCCTGCGCTTGCAGAGCTGGCTGAGAACCTGCTGCTTGAGGATGTAACCGTGCCGGTGTCTGCCCTTCCGGAGATGCTCAGAGCCATAGAGGAGGTCTCGGAGAAGCACGGCGTCAGGATTGCGGTCTTCGGGCATGCGGGCGATGGCAACCTGCACCCCACCTTCCTGTGGGATGGCGAAAAGGCGCCGGAAAGTGCCATTGAGGAGCTCTTCAGAAGGTGCATCTCTCTGGGCGGAACCCTCTCGGGAGAGCACGGCATAGGCACTGAGAAGCGCAGGTTCATGAGGCTTGAGCACGGCAGGGCGCTGGAGCTCATGCGGAGGATAAAGCAGGCAGCCGATGCCGCGGGCATGCTCAACCCGGGCAAGGTGGTGTAACCTATATATAACCTCGGCATCAATCCCACCATTATGGGTGCAGTGGACAGCCTGAGCGAAACCTTCAGAATGCTGCCGTCGCAGGAGCTGCTGGTGCCGGCTCTGACCTACACCATACTCTCCCTGCCCACGCTGCTGCAGAGCTTTTCTGGAGGAGCTCCGGGAGGTGTGGTGCTGGAGGCTGCCTATGGCGTGCTCCTGTGGCTGATTGCGCCCTTCTTCACCGCCGGCATAATGGGCGTGGCACTGGAGGCGAGGAGAAGAAATGCCAGGATGTCAACCTTCTTCCAGTTCGCAAAGAGCAGGTACCTGAGCCTGCTCATCGCAACGGTGCTCGTGGTGATCGCCATCTTCGGCATAGCAATGGTTGCGCTGCTCGGAGGCATAGTGAGCTACCTGGGAGGCAAGCTCGTGTCCCAGAGCATGGCTGCGCTGGCGCTCCTGCTCTTTCTGCTCATCTTAGGCTTTCTCGCAGTAGCGGCAGCGGTGCTCTTCAGCTTTTATGACGCCTGCGTGGTGGTTGAAAACTCTGACCCGCTTTCAGCCTTCACCTGCAGCATGAGGTTCGTGAGAGCCAACCTGCTGCACGTTCTGGCATTCTTCGTGCTTGCCATTGCAGTATTCCTGCTGTTTTCCGTGCCCAACATGATAGCAGCCCTCTACTACCTGCTCACAAGCCTGCCAGAGCTCTCCTTAGAGGCGCTTGAGGGCAACACCCTGCCCAAGCCGGGGTTTGGCGCGGCGCTGCTGCTGGTCTCAGCGTACATAATCTCAAACACGCTCATGACAGCCTTCCTGCCGGCATACAAGGCTGTGTTCTACTCCAGGCTCAGGAGGTAGATTATGAGGGTGGCTCTGAGGTGCATCTCCTGCATGAAGACCTACCCCCAGGACACCAGAAGCTACACCTGCCCGGAATGCTCCAGCCTGCTTGAGGTGTGCATTGACTTAGATGCGGTGAGGCTGAGCAGGGGCATGCTTGAGCAGCGCAGCTTCACGCTGTGGAGGTACAGGGAGCTGATGCCGGTGGCTGAGAACAGCAGGATAGTGAGCCTGCGTGAGGGCGGCACTCCGCTGTACAGGGCGCATGAGATTGCGGAGTACACCGGCGTTAGGGAGGTTTACGTGAAAAACGAGGGCGCAAACCCCACGGGCTCCTTCAAGGACAGGGGCATGACGGTGGGCGTTACAAAGGCGCTTGAGTTTGGAGCCAGAGCGGTAGGATGCGCATCCACCGGCAACACCTCAGCCTCCCTCTCAGCCTACGCCGCAAAGGCTGGCATACGCTGCTTAGTGCTGCTGCCTGCAGGCAAGATTGCGCTGGGCAAGCTCGCTCAGGCGGTGCTGCACGGTGCAACGGTGGTGGGTATAAGGGCGAACTTTGATGTGGCGCTCTCGCTGATAAAGGAAGCCTGCGAAAGGTACGGGGTTTACCTGCTGAACTCCATAAACCCCTGGAGGCTTGAGGGGCAGAAGAGCTGCGGATTTGAGATTGCGGAGCAGCTCGGCTTCAGGGCGCCTGACAGGGTGGTGGTGCCCATGGGCAACTGCGGCAACATCTCGGCAATATGGAAGGGCTTCAGGGAGTTCAGAAGCCTGGGGCTGATTGAGGAGCTTCCGGCAATGACTGGCATACAGGCGGAGGGGGCGTCGCCGGTGGTGGAGGCGTTCAGAGCCGGGAGAAGCGAGATTCTGCCGGTGAAGCACCCCGAGACCCTGGCGACGGCAATCAGGATAGGTGCCCCGGTGAACGCACCAAAGGCGCTGAGGGCAATAAGGGAGAGTGGGGGCTGTGCTGAGAGCGTGAGCGATACCGAGATTCTTGAGGCTCAGAGGGTGCTCGCCAGGTGCGAGGGCGTTGGCGTGGAGCCGGCGAGCGCCGCCAGCGTGGCTGGGCTGAAAAAGCTGGTGGAGGCTGGAGAGGTGGACAGGAGCGAGCGGGTGGTGTGCGTCACCACCGGACATGCGCTCAAGGACCCCGAAATTATCTTCTCCAAATACGAGAAGCCTCTTGAGATTGAGCCGAACATCCTTGAGCTCGGGAAGATTATATCCAGTGGTGCATGAAGTGCTTAGTTGTCATAGGCGACGGGATGGCTGACCACCCCTTAGAGGAGCTCGGCGGCAGAACGCCCTTAGAGGTGGCGGATACGCCAAACCTTGACCACGTGGCAGAGCAGGGCGCCTGCGGGCTTGCCAGAACCGTGCCGGAGGGTATGCACCCTGGCTCTGACATCGCCAACCTGAGCATTCTGGGCTATGAGCCGAGGAAGGTGTACACGGGCAGGGCACCGCTGGAAGCTCTGAGCCTGGGCATTGAGCTCGGCGCCAGGGTTGCCTTCAGGTGCAACCTCGTTACCGTTGAGGATGGCGTGCTCACAGACTTCACCGCCGGGCACATCAGCACAGCCGAGGCTGGGAAGCTCATAGAGGCGCTCAACTCGGAGTTTGCAGGGGAGGGGAGGTTTTACACGGGGCTGGGGTACAGGCATGTTTTCGTGTGCGACTACGGGGAGGAGGTGAAGACCACACCACCCCACGACATAGTGGGCGAGCGCATCGCCCAGCACCTGCCGTCGTCAGCCTCGGAGAGCGGCAGGAGGCTGAGGGAGCTGATGCTGCGCTCTGCAGAGGTGCTTGCGGCTCATGAGGTTAACAGGCGCAGGGCAGAGGCGGGGCTAAGGGAAGCCAGCATGATATGGCTGTGGGGGCAGGGCAAGAAGCCAGCGCTTGAGCCCTTCAGAGCCATGACCGGCATGAGGGGTGCGGTGATATCTGCGGTTGACCTGATAAAGGGCATCGGCGTTGCCGCAGGCATGGAGGTGCTCAGCGTGCCAGGTGCCACTGGCTACTACGACACAAACTACGAGGGCAAGGCTGAGCACGCCCTTGAGGCGCTGGAGAGGGTGGACTACTGCTACGTGCACGTGGAGGCGCCAGATGAGGCTGGGCATGAGGGTGATGCAGAGCTGAAGGTGAGGTGCATTGAGGAGTTTGACCGCAGGCTTCTGGGCAGGCTGCTTGACGGCTGCGACGAGGGCACAGCACTGGCGGTGCTTCCGGACCACCCCACTCCCGTGAGGGTTAAAACCCACACCGCAGAGCCAGTGCCCTTTGCGGTGCTTTCCCCAGCACTTGAGCGGGATGGTGTGAGGGAGTTCTCGGAGCGTGCCTGCAGTGGCGGAGCCCTCGGCATGATTGAAGCCACGGCTCTGAACAGGCTGCTGACCGGCAGATAAGCTCATGCACTACGCTTAGGAGGTGGTGGAATGAGCGCCGTGCTTTACATAATAGGCAACGCGGGCTGCGGGAAGAGCTCCCTGACCAGCGCCTTCAGGAACTGGATGCAGGCGCACGGCTATGAGGCGGTTACCGTGAACCTTGACCCGGGGGTTGAGTGGCTCCCCTACGCCCCGGACATAGACGTGAGGGAGTGGATACGCATAGACGAGGTCATGAGGAACTACGGCGTTGGTCCCAACGGCGCCCAGATAGTCGCGGCAGACCTGCTTGCGGTTGAGGCTGAGAAGCTCAGGAGCGCCATGGAGGAGTACGTGGCAGACTACTACATCGTTGACACCCCCGGGCAGATGGAGCTCTTCACCATGCGCAGCTCAAGCCACATCGTGGTTGACTGCTTGGGCAGAAGGGAGGCGGTGCTTGCATACCTCTTTGACCCGGCGCTGGCGAAGACTCCTCAGGGGTTCATATCCTTGGTGCTGCAGTGCCTCTCCGCCCAGTTCAGGCTTGACCTGCCCTGCATCTCCGCGCTGAGCAAGTGCGACATGCTAAGTGAGGAGGAGAGGGAGAGGATACTCGCCTGGAGCAGGTCCCCGGAGGAGCTCCACCTCGCCCTCACCTCTGACGGCTCGCTCACAGCCACCCTGAGCACCGAGCTCTTCAGGGCGCTTGAGGGAATGCAGGCTTACCGCGAGCTCGTGCCCACCTCTGCAGAAACCGGGGAGGGCATCCCGGACCTCTACTCTGCGGTGCAGCAGGTTGTCTTCGGCAGCGAGGACCTCAGCCCGGACTGATCTTCAGCCCAGCCTCAGCCTTTAAGAATCCCAGCAGCAGCCTCGCCGAAGCCAGGTAGAACTCCACCCCTGCGGGCACACCCTCCGGGTAGTCGCTCACCCTGAGCCCGCACTCCCGCCTGCAGGCTCTCTCAAGGAGCCACGCTGGCACTGCCTCTGTCTGCTCCCTGCGCCTGCAGAAGCGGTCCTCGCATATATACCTGCCGTAGCTGCGCCAGTAGGCTGTGCCCTGCTCCATCTCCTCCACCAGCTCCGGCACCCAGAGCAGCAGATGCCCGCGCAGGAAGCTCTTCGCCTTCTCCACCTCACCCTTTTCAAGCAGGTGCTCCACAAACCCCAGCTCATTGGCTAAGTGGTCGGCGGTTTCGTCTCTGAGCTTTTTCCGGTAGCCGTGCTCCCTGTACAGCCTCTCCACCCGCTCCAGCACCTCACCCGTCAGGAAGGGCTTGGCAGAGTAGCTCCTGCCCAAGTAAACGCTCTCGTAGGGGGCAAAGTAGGCGGGGTAGATGAAGAGCGCCGAGTACTGCCCCTGCAGGTGCTCCAAGGGTGAGGTCTCCTCACAGCCGAGCACACCGCCGACGGCGCTCAGGAAGGCTTCCACAGAGGCTCTGTCTGCCCTAACTTCAGAAGCGGAGAGGCACTCCAGCAGCTCCCCGCTCCTCAGGCTTTTAACGAAGCCCTCATCCGGGTAGGTGAAGCACCTTCTGAAGGCTGCATATACCTCAGCCCTCATCAGCCCACCTCAAACTTCGGCGAGAGCTTATCCAGCAGGGGCTCCACCTCCTGAGAGAGCTGCTCAGAGAGGCGCCTGTATTCATCCTCCCTCTCAGGCTCGTGAGCCGCCAGGTTGGCGTAGGCAAGGGAGCAGGCTATCTTCGCCCCCGCCACGCCTTCAGCGTAGCTCAGACTCTCAAAGAGCTCTGCAGAGCGCACGAAGCACTCAATCGCCCTGTGCAGCATGCTCCCGGGCTCATGCCCCAGCATCGCCAGCTCCCTGAGCACCACCCCGCGGTTCATGCTCACCCTCGCCAGCGACGCCTCGTCTCCCACGGAAGCAAACTCCCGCATGCACTCCCCGTACTCCTCCGCAGCCCTCTTCAGGAGCTCAACCGCCCGCCTACGCTCAAGGTGCGCCAGCGTTGCCAGAGAAGCAGCCACCGCCTCCCTGCTCCTCGCCACCTGCTCCACTGTGCCGTGAAGCAGCGCTGCGCTGAGGGCACGCTCAAACATCTCCAGCGCTTTAGCAAGCGCCCGCTTCCTGAGCTTCTTAACCCTCGCCACCTCTCTGTAGGTCTCGCCGGCAAGCATGCACACCTCGTACAGCGCCTCACCCTCCAGCGCCTCCTCAAGCAGCGCCTCCATCTTCCTCAGGAACCTCTCCCTGTTACCCTCAGGCTCAAGGGGTATGAAGCGCCCGTAGCATGCTGCCTGGAAGGCGGCGCAGAGGCGGGCATCCTCACCCGCCTCCCGGAAGAGCCTCTCAGCCTCCTTGAAGCACTCCAGCGCCTCCGCAAGGTCAAAGGAGGCGTACTCAGCCCTGCTCGCCTCTGCATGCATGAGGTTTGCCCTGCCCTGCTTGAGCAGCACCCTCGCTTTATTCTCCTCGCTGGAACAGTGCTCCGCCGCCTCCGCATACCTCCTGGCAGCATTCGCATAGAAGTGGGCTCTCCCTTCTCCAAGCTCGTAGAAGATGTCTCCAGCCAGCTCAAGCAGCTCTGCTCGCTCCTCGCCCTCCGCAAGCTCCGCCCTGGCGAGGGTCTGCTCAATCTCTGCATACCTGCTCAGAAGCCCGTGCCTGTCCTTAAAGCACTCCAGCGCCCTTGAGAAGTGCTCCACCCTCTCCTCCGCACTGTGAGCCAGCTTCCCCCTGCAGAAGTGCACTATGCCGGAGTAAACCTCAGCCTCCTCGCCCTGCCTCTGCTCCTCCGCCAGGCGCATGGCTTCGCCCCACTCCCCCTTAAGCATGCACATCGCCACCTCAGCACTCACCATCCTCCACGCCTCCTCGGGAGCCGCACCTCGGGCAGAAGTCTAAGCGGAAGCTGAGGCAGAAGCTTGCTCCGCATCTCCTGCAGGTGAAGCACACCTACCTCACCTCCACCGAGAAGCTGGTGGAAATTCCCCTGAGGCAGCGCTGCGCCAGCTCTGTCAGGTAGAGCCTCGCCTGCCCGCTGGCAAGCTGTGAGGCTCGCTGCAGCGCCTCCGCAGCTTCAGCCACCTCACCCCCGCGCAGCGCCCTTCTGGCACTCTCAACCTCCTCCAGCGCCTGCTGCGGCAGCTCCGGCATGCCCTCCCTGAGCAGCCTCTTCAGCCTGCGCTGCTGCTCCTTCCTCTCCTTCAGGAAAACCTCCAGCGCCTCGGCTATGAGCTCTGGCTCCTCTTCAGGCAGCGAGGGCATGCCCTGAGCCTCCTCCAGCCTGAGCTTCCTCGCCCTCTCCAGCACCGAGCTGCCGAAGCGCTCCCTTGCCCTGAGCGCCACCTCGGGTATCCCGGCCTTCCTGCGCTTCGCCATGGCTCACACCTGCCTCACCAGCTCAAAGCGCGTGGCATAGCTCACGCAGGCTTCCACTTCTTCCGCATGCACCGGCTGCAGCAGGTTCAGCCCCCTCTGCAGCGCCCTGCGCCTGAGCTCGGCAATGCCCCCGGCTAAAATCGCCCTGGTGGGGCACTTAGCCACGCAGGCAGGCTCAAGACCTGCATCCACGCGGTGCATGCAAAGGTCGCACTTCACCACTTTGCCAGTTGCGGAGTCATACTGCGGTGCGCCGAAGGGGCAGGCTTTGATGCACTGCTTGCAGCCTATGCACGCCTCGGCGTCCACGAAAACAATGCCATCCTGCCTCTTCTGCATCGCTCCCGTGGGGCAGGCCTCAGCGCAGGGCGCTGAGCCGCAGTGGAAGCAGTTCATCGGCACAAAGTCATACCTCAGACGCTCGCCAGCCTTCTCAGGTCCAAGCTCAATCACACGCATCGGCCTTATTGAGCCGGCGGGCAGCTCCTTCTCCATCTTGCACGCTATCTCGCAGCTCCGGCAGCCGATGCATCTGTCTAAGTTGAACAGGAAGCCCAGCTTCCTTTTCGGCTCCACAAAGCCCGGCTCCCTGAGCAGCCTCCCCGGCTCTGCCTCTGAAACGCCAGCCTCCTCAAGCATGCGCTTCGCCTTTCCGGCGTCAGCTACCTTCAGCACCACCACCGAGGCATCATCTGGATGATACGTGTGAACACCAAACTCAACTCCTCCCTTCTTCAGCACCTCCTTTGCCTTCTCCAGCTCCTCAGCCTTTATCATGAGCATGCCCATCTTCATCCCTCTAAAAGTAAAAGGGGAGGAGGGCTACTCCTCCACGCCGTGTATCCAGTTGTGGCTGCCGTCCCTGACCTCCGCCGGCCTGCGCCTGCACTGCCAGGGCCAGAGCGCCTCCCTGGAAATCTTCCAAGGGTGCCCTATTATGGGCTCGTAGGGCGACGGCTTGGGTGCATCGTAGGCAACGTACTCCTTCAGGAACTCGGAGCCCCCGGCAAAGAGCCTGGTGAGCTCCCTCGCCCTGCGGGTGCGCACGCTGCTCTCCACCGCCATGTTGAAGTCGCCGTAGGCAAACTGCAGCGCCTTGGTGGGGCACTTAGCCACGCAGGCAGGCTCAAGACCTGCATCCACGCGGTGCATGCACAGGTCGCACTTCACCACTTTGCCAGTTGCGGGGTCATACTGGGGCGCGCCGAAGGGGCAGGCTTTGATGCACTGCTTGCAGCCTATGCACGCCTCGGCGTCCACGAAAACAATCCCATCCTGCCTCTTCTGCATCGCTCCCG
>JALSIP010000040.1 GCA_026989875.1 archaeon | reverse complement strand
GAGAAGGTGACGTTGTGGCAGGTGCGGCAGCTCAGGCTGGAGTGGTAAACCGAAAGCGAGAGGTTGCCAGCCTGCGAGGGATGACAGGTGGAGCAGCTCACGTTCTCACCAGAAATGAAGCGGTGCTGCAGGCTGAAGGTGCCTGATGGAAAATAAAGTCCGTTGAGGCTGAGCACTGCAAGCGCCGCGAACAGCAGGAGGAGGCGGTAACTCATGGCATATAAATAGCTGGAGGTCTATAAAAGTTTTGCATGCGCCATGCTGAAAAGGTGCGGGAGATGTTCTCTGCCATCTCGGCAAGGTATGACTTAGCCAACACCGTGCTCAGCCTGAGCAGAGACGCCGAGTGGCGCAGAAGGGCGGTGGCGGAGCTGGGGAAGCGCAGGCGGGTGATAGACATAGCCACTGGCACAGGGGAGCTGGCTATTCTGGCAGCCGCAGGGGCGGAGCAGGTGGTGGGCACCGACTTCAGCTTAAAGATGCTGGAGATTGCCAGAAAGAAAATGCGGGATAAGGGGCTTCGCCTGCCTCTTGTGCTGTGCGACGCTCACAGTCTCTGCTTCAGCAGCGCAAGCTTTGACGGCGCCCTTCTCGCCTTCGGGCTCAGAAACTTTGAGGACATGCAGAAGGCGCTGGAGGAGATTGCACGTGTCCTTGAGCCTGGAGGAAAGCTGGTTATTCTTGAGTTCACCCTCCCTCCAAATGCTCTGCTGAGGCGGCTCTACTCAGCCTACTTCTTCCACATTCTGCCCATAGTGGGAGGACTGCTGACGGGCAGAAAGGACGCCTACGCCTACCTGCCAGCCTCGGTTTCTGACTTTCCGCCGCCAGAGCATGTGGTGGAGCTGCTTGAGGGTGCGGGCTTTGAGAATGTTAGGGTTGAGCTTCTTACAGCCGGGATAGTGGCGATGTACTCGGGGGTAAGGAGGAGCTCATGAGGTGCGCTGTATGCGGCAGTGAAGCGGGCAAGCTTGCTGAGGGACTGTGCTCCGAATGCTACAGGCAGAGGAAGGTGAGGGTTGAGCTGCCCTCCATGATAGCTGCCGAGGTGTGCAGGCAGTGCCTGGGCGTGCTCAGGAGGGGGAGGTGGCACAGGGGAGCGGCGAGCCTTGAGGAGGCTGTGGAGGAGGCAGGAGCTGGGGCTATTGAAGACAGCCTCAGGGTGAGCGGGCTTTCCGAAGCCAGCGCCACCATAAGAACCCTGAAGCTGAGCATGCGCTCCCCCAGAGAGTACGCCGCCGAGTATTCGGTGAGGGTGAGCGGGCTGTGCGGATGCGAGCAGGCTGAGGTTGAGGCTGTGAGGCAGGTCAGGGTGAGGCTAACTCTCTGCGGAAGCTGCCACCGCAGAGCCTCAAAGTACTACGAGGCTGTGCTCCAGGTGAGAGCCCACGGGGGTCTCAGCGAAGAGCTCAGAGAGGAGCTCGCCGAAGCTGTGCATGAGGAGGTGCAGCGCAGGAAGGAGCAGGAGCTCGCCTTCATAACCATGCAGAAGGAGCTGAAGGAGGGCACGGACTTCTACTTCGGCTCTGCAAAGATTGCAAAGCAGGTTGCAGTAGCTCTGCAGAGGCGGTACGGCGGAAGCATAAAGGTGTCAACCACGCTTGCCGGGGTCAGCAGGAGCGGCAAAACCCTGAAGAGGTACACCTTCGCTTACCGCATGCCCAGGTTCAGGGCAGGTGATGTGCTGATGCTGGGCGGAACAGCCTACCAGGTGCTGGGGGTCTCAGCCGGCAGGCTGAGGGTGCTCAACCTGAAGAGCAGGCAGAAGCACACTCTGCCCGAAAGTCTGGCTGAGAGCGGCGAGCTCATCGGCAGGGCTGAGGAGGCGATTCCCGGGGTGGTGACAGACACGGGAAGCGGCGGGGTGGAGGTGATGGAGATGCAGGGCTACAGCACGGTATTTCTTGTTGCAGACGTGAAGCTGCGGGCTGGCGATGAGGTGAAGCTGCTGATAGATTCGGATGGAAGATATCACCTGCTTGCAACTCCAGAGGAGGCAGAAGATGGACGCCGAGGAGAGGTTTGAGCTTGTGGCAGGAGTTGCCGAGGAGATAGTTACCGAGCAGGAGCTCAGGGAGGTGCTTGAGACAGAGAGCTCACCAGTTGCCTACGATGGCTTTGAGCCTTCGGGGCTGGCTCACCTGCCCGTGGGTGTGTACAGACCCCTGCTGCTCAGGGACCTGCTCAGGGCAGGGCTGAGGTTCAAGCTGCTTCTTGCCGACTCTTTTGCGTGGATAAACAACAAGCTCGGCGGCGACCTGGAGAAGATACGCTTAGCTGGGGAGTACTTCGTGGAGGTCTGGAAGGCTGCCGGCGTGGACATGCGCAGGGTGGAGGTGGTGTGGCACTCAGACTTCATGGACGACCGGGAGTACTGGAGGAAGGTGATACTCATAGCCAAGAGCCACACCCTGAAGAGAACCCTGCGCAGCCTGACCATAGCGGGCAGGGAGGGGGAGCTCTCAAACCCCACAGCCTTCGTGTTCTACCCCAGCATGCAGTGCGCCGACGTCTTCCACTTGGATGTGGACATCTGCCAGCTCGGCATGGACCAGCGAAAGGTGAACATGCTCGCCAGGGAGATGGCAGGCAAGCTGGGAAGAAAGCCGCCGGTGGTGGTGAGCCACCGCATGCTTCCGGCGCTTCAGCCGGGAAGTGGTGAAAAGATGTCCAAATCTGTACCTGAAAGCGCAATATTCGTGCACGATTCCGAGGCAGAAATCAGAGAAAAGCTCAGAAGAGCCTACTGCCCCATGAAGGAGGTGCAGAACAATCCCGTGCTGGAGTACGCCAAGGAGATAGTGTTCAGAGCTTTTGGCGAGATGCTGATTGAGCGTCCCGAGAGGTACGGAGGCGACGTGAGCTACGCCACCTACGGGGAGCTCGCTGAGGACTTTGCTGAGGGCAGGCTTCACCCGCAGGATCTTAAGGATGCTGTCGCCGGCTACCTCAACAGGCTCATAGCTCCCGTGAGGGAGCACTTTGAGAAGAACCCCAGAGCCAGAGAGCTCTACCTGATGGTTAAGAGCTGCCAGATAACACGCTGAGCAGCGCACAGCTCGGAAAACCGCTTAGCTCCTGGTCGCTGGAGGTATCGGAACCCTCGGGAGCTTTGCTCCCTCGGTCTTCCTCGCGTGGCTCGGAAAACCGCTGGAGGTTCCTATTGGTCGCTGGAGGTATCGGAACCCTCGGGAGCTCTGCTCCCTCGGTCTTCCTCGCACAGCTCGGAAAAACCGCTGGAGGTTCCTACTGGTTGCTGGAGGTATCGGAACCCGCTGGAGGTTCCGATAATGGTTCCGATTATCTGCCGAACCTGCGCTGCCTCTGCTGGTAGGTTCTAAGTGCTCTGAGGAAGTCAATCTTTCTGAACCCGGGCCAGTAGCTCTCGC
>JALSIP010000039.1 GCA_026989875.1 archaeon | reverse complement strand
CACGTTACACGCTTTCACCCCGAGCACCGCCTGATGCACGTTGACCCCACGCCCGTGAGCACGCTGCGCAGAGCCAGGGAGATAGGGAGGGAGGCTGGGCTGAAGCACGTTTACATAGGCAACGTGCTGGGAGAGGGGGAGGACACCCTGTGCCCGGAGTGTGGCAGAGTTATGATAAGGAGGTACGGGTTTGACGTGGTGAGCAACCTGCTCGCGGACGGCACATGCCCAGCGTGCGGCGCCTTAATTGCGGGTGTGTGGCACTAACTCCTGCCGAACCTGCGCTCAATCTCCCTGAGCTCCAGGCAGAACATCGTCGGTCTTCCATGGGGGCAGGTGGCTGGCGAGGTGCACCTGCGCAGCTGGCTGATAAGCGTCTCCATCTCCTCTATGGTGAGATGCTCGCCAGCCTTCACGGCATTCCTGCAGGCTATGCGGTACACCGCCTCCTCTCTGCGTCTCCGCTCGTCCTTCACCGCAACCGCATCCACAAGAGAGCGCACCACCTGGCTGACCTCCTCCTTGGGCGCATCCCCGAGAGCTGCAGGCACCGCCTTCACAATGTAACTCCCCTCTCCGAACCTCTCAATCTCAAGCCCGAGTTCAGTGAGCATGTCCAGGTTCTCCTCCAGCAGCGCCCCCTCACGGGGAGACAGCTCCACCAGCACCGGCGCCAGCAGCTCCTGCTTCCTCAGCCTGCCCTGCTGGAGCTCCTTCATAAACCTCTCAAACAGCACACGCTCGTGAGCGGCATGCTGGTCAATCAGCACCAGCCCCCTGCTGCTCTCGGCAAGGATGTAGGTGGCATGAAGCTGGGCAAGAGCTCTGAGCTCCTCCGGGGCATGCTCAGCCCTCTGTGCACGGTAGCTGGCGGCTGCCTCTCTGACACGGTGCTCTGCAGGGACACCTGCCGCTCTGGCACCCGCGCCGGCTCCGAGCACCTGCTGCCTGGGCTCGGCTGCCGGGCTCTTTCTACTGCCCCTCAGCGCCTCCGCCAGCGCCTCGCTGAGAAGCTCCCGCAGCCTGTCTTCTGCTCTGAACTTCACCTCCAGCTTTGCGGGATGCACATTCACATCCACCTGCTCCGGCGGAAGCTCAAGAAACACAAACACCATGGGGTGCCTGCCCTGCGGAAGAAGGCTGCGGCAGGCTTCGGCAAGCGCCTCGCTGAGGAGCCTGCTGCGCACGTACCTGCGGTTCACGAACAGGTACTGCTCAGCCCTTGTAGCCCTGGCGAGCTCTGGAGGTGAGACAAAGCCGTGAACACGGCATTCACCACGCTCTGCAGAGAACTCGTGCAGCTTCCCGGCAACCCTGGCACCGTAGAGGCGTGCTATTCTTGCCTTAGGCTCTGCAGCCGGCACCACGGTGGCTCTGCCATCCCTCACAAACTCAAAGTGTATCTCCGGAAAAGCCAGCATATAGCGGGTCAGAAGCGATGCCACCGCGCTCGTCTCGGTGGCGCTGCTTCTCAGAAACTTCCTCCTGGCAGGAGTGTTGAAGAACAGCCTCTCAACCTGCACGCTCGTGCCTGGCGGGCAGCCTGCCGGCGCGTGCTCCACAAGCCTGCCACCCTCAACCACCACCTTAGTGCCCTCAAGGGCGTCCCGCTCCCTGGTGAGCATGGTAACCTTCGCCACCCTCGCTATGCTCGGCAGCGCCTCACCTCTGAAGCCTAAGGTGGTTATCCTCCCCAGGTCAGCGGCGCTGGCTATCTTGCTGGTGGCGTGGGACTCAAAGGCGAGGCGGGCGTCCTCGTGGCTCATGCCGGTGCCGTTGTCCCTGACCCTTATGAGCCTCCTGCCTCCCTGCTCTATCTCCACCCTTATCCTGCTCGCAAGTGCATCTATGCTGTTGTCCACCAGCTCCCGCACCACGCTCGCAGGACGCTCCACCACCTCCCCGGCGGCTATGAGCATTGCCGTGCTCCTGTCAAGCACCCTGATCCTGCCCATCACAGCACCTCCTCAGCCTCCATGGCTGTGGTGAAGGTGCGCAGCAGCACCTCCTCATCCGGCTCCTCCAGCTCCAAGAGCAGGCGCTCGCTTGCTTCCCTGTACCTTGCCGCACGCCTCTCCAGCTCCTCAAGCTTTGCCACCACGCTCCTGCGCTCCATCTCTGCCCTGAGACGGCTGAGAATCTCACGGCTGCCGCCCAGGAAGGCTGCCTCCCTGAACACCTTGCATGCCACCATGTCCCTGAAGCTTCCGAACTCAAGCTGTCTCTCGGCAGCCTGCCAGCTCTTTATCAGATAGTCCAGCTCCTCCTTCCTGGGCATGGAGAGCAGGCGCAGCTTTATCCTGAAGAGCAGCTCGTCCACCCGCTCCTCAAGCTCCTCCGCACCCTCCGCAAGGATTACCACAACGTCAAGGTCAGAGCCCGCCACCAGCTCGCCCGTGCTGCGCTCCTGCCGCGGGTCGCTGTGCGCCATTCCCAGGGGCACGTCCCCGCCTATGATGATGCACATCCTCTCATCCTCACCCGTGGCGCGCAGCACCTCGGAGGCTATGCTCTCCGCCAGCCTGAGCTTCCTCCTGCTGGTCTCAGCTATGTGCCTCTCAACCTCCCTCAGCCTGCGCTCCACGGCTTCCTCCTCAAGACCTGCCACGGTGTAGCTCAGAAACTCCCGCTGTACTGAGGGCGAAAGCCTGGCATACCCCGGCACCCGCCTGTCCAGGCGCAGGTAGCGCCTGCCAGCGCGGGCAAGGGTTATCCTCTCGCTGAGCATGCACGCACGCCACAGCCTGAAGGTGTCGCAGCCCAGGCTCTCGTACAGCTCCCTGCCGAGGGCGGTGCCGTGCTCCCTGAGGTACTCCAGCACCCTGCGCTCAGTGCTCCGCCAGCTCTCTGAGCTTCTGTGCAACAGCATCTCCCACCTCTGAGGTTGAGGCTCTGCCCCCCAGGTCAGGGGTGCGCACCCCGGAGCGCAGCGCCTCTGCCACCGCCCGCTCCACCAGCTCAGCCGCTTCTGCCTCACCCAGCTCCCGCAGCATGAGCGCACCCGCAAGTATCTGGGCGACGGGGTTGGCGAGCCCCCTGCCGGCAATGTCTGGGGCTGAGCCGTGCACGGGCTCAAACATGCTCACCCCCTCAGGATTTATGTTGCCACTGGGTGCAAGACCTATTCCCCCCTGAATCTGCGCCCCCAGGTCGGTGAGTATGTCTCCGAACATGTTGGGGGTGACAACCACCTGGAAGTGCTCGGGTCTGGTGAGGAAGTACATGGTAATGGCGTCCACGTATACGTGCTCTGTCTCAATGCCCTCATGCTCAGCCGCCACCCTCTCAAACACCTCCCGCCACAGGGAGTACATGTGGGTGAGCACGTTCGCCTTGTCCACGCTGCTCACCCTGCTCATGCCCTCCCGCACCGCCAGCTCAAAGGCGTAGCGTATCACGCGCTCCGCCCCCTCCTTTGAGATAACCCCAAGCTGAAACGCCACCTCCTCGGCACCTTCTTTCTCAATGTCTATGCCGAACTTCAGACGGTAAAGCTCACGCACCACCTCCACCTCCTCCCTGCTGCTGCCTGACCTGACCCTCGCCCCCGCTCCCACATAGAAGTCCTCGGTGTTCTCCCGGACCACGTAGAAGTTTATGTGCTCGTGGCTCTTGCCCTTCAGCGGCGTATCAATGCCGGGGTAGAGCCTGACGGGACGGAGGTTAACGTACTGGTCAAAGTAAAAGCGCAGCCTGAGAAGTATGCCCCGCTCAAGAACACCCGGCTCAACCCTGGGGTCGCCCACCGCGCCCATGTAGATGGCGTCGCAGCGGGAGAGCTCCTCAAGGGAGTCCTCATCCAGCGTCTCCCCCGTGCTGAGGTAGTGCTCCGCACCAAAGGGATAGCGGAGCCACTCAAACTCTATCCCATGCACCTCACCGCAGGCTTCAAGAACCTTTATGCCTTCGGCAACCACCTCGGGACCTATGCCGTCACCCGGTATAACCGCAATCCTGTACATAACACCACCATACCAAGTTGGTGCGGGATGATAAAAAGGTTTACCGCAAAGGTTTATATTCAGTGCCGACAGAGGTTAGCTCATGCATCGCCTCAGAATAACCATCACCGGGAGCAGGGTGCACGGCGTGGGCTATCGCCTTTTCCTTCTTGATGAGGCTGATGCCAGGTTCCTCACAAACTTTGACGCACGCAATGTTGTGATGGGAAGCTCACAGGCGGTGGTTGTGCTCGCAGGAGGGGAGAGAGAGGCTGTGGAGGATTTCGCAGAGCTCGTGAAAACCGTGCACCCTGAAAGTGCCGTTGTTTCTGATGTCAGGGTGGAGGAGTACAGGGGAAGCATAAGAACCATTGAATCCTTCAGGAGCTCCTTCTCAATACACCAGCTCTGCAAGATTGCCAGCGCAGGAGTGAAAATGCTTGAGAAGCAGGACGAGATGCTGAGAAAGCAGGACCTGATGCTGGAGAAGATGGACCTGATGCTGAAGAAGCAGGACGAGATGCTGAGAAAGCAGGACCTGATGCTGGAGAAGATGGACCTGATGCTGAAGAAGCAGGATGAGCTCAGGGAGTGTGTTGAGAGGGGCTTTCAGGAGCTGCGGGAGGAGCACGTGAGAACAGGGGAAACCCTGCTTGACATCTTCCGCTCTGAGGTGCAGCAGCTCCGCAGGGAGATGGACGCCCTGCGCTCAAGTGTGGAGGAGATAAAGAGGAGGGTGGGTATTGCCTGAGCCACGGGTGCAAACACCGCGGTGCATGCACGTAACCGATGATTTTATATATGGGGTAGCTCAAGATTAACTATAAAAGTTGAACAGGAGGTGTGGTATGGTGTTCAGGAAGTTTCTGAAGGAGGAAAGGGGGCAGGGTGCCATTGAGTACATCCTGCTGGCTGGCGGTATAATAGTGGCTGCTGTGGTGATATTCTACATATATAAGAGTATAGCACAGACTGCCGGCGGTGAAACAAACAAAACAATCAACATGACTGTTGCTGAAGTAAACAAGTCTGTTGCTGCGGAGCTTGCAAACCTCTGAGCATGCATCTGCTGCAGGCTATTGCAGCCTGCCTCTTTCAACCTTTTTGAAGGTGCGCGGTGTGAGGGGTGATTTTTGCAGTTTTGCAGCGGAAGAGCGTGCCCAGGGTTCAATGGAGTACATCCTGCTGGCTGGCGCCATCATAATAGCCGCCATAATAATCATTCCCTTCTACCGCTCAGCCACTGAAAAGGCTGGAAGCACGCTCAACACCAGCGTTGACATGACCCAGAGGAAGTTCAACCAGAGCATCTCCGAGGAGCTGGGAAAGCTTTAAGTTGGCAAGCTGCAAGCACCTGGCATGGGAATCTCAGACTTCCTGTACCGGAGCTTTGTCAGACCCCTCCAGACAGGCGAAGGCTACAACATGGTGAACACCTTTATCTACGGTATTCTGCTTCTCCTGCTGGCATTTGCAACGGTGAGAGCCCTGAAGCGTGCGGGCATTGAGCTGAACCGCCGCTTCTTCTTTGCGCTCGTCCCCTTCATGCTCTTCGCCGGCGTGCTCAGGGCGCTGGAGGAGTTCGCAAGGGTAACAGGCGCTGGCGTGCTGCCCCACAGCTACCTCTTCCTCACCCCCGGCATATACTTCCTCACCGCCGCCCTGGCGCTGCTCTGCCTGCTGGCTGCGAGGCGCACTGGGGAGGGCTGGGAAAGGCGCATGCAGCTCGGCGGTGCTCTGCTGCTGGTGCCCCTTCTGCTCATCTACCTGCACGACGTTTACTTGGTGCTCACGGGCTCTGCCGGCGGGCGTGCAGCCCTGAACCCTGGTGCCTTTGCAGTTATCCTCGCGGCAGCAGCCTTCTTCTTCCTCTCATCCTCAGCCGTGCTCAGGCTTCTCAGAATCAGCAGCCCTGAAAACCTGCTGCTCATGCTCGGCGTAGCCCTGGACTCCGCTTCCGTTTATGTAGCCTACGCCATGCTCGGCTATGCCGTGGAGCAGCCCCTCACCCATGCACTGCTCGGCGTGCATCCTCTTGGCTACCCCCTCTTCAAGCTCGGCTTCTACCTGCTCATCCTCCACTTAGCAGGCGGCGAGGAAAGCGGGGACATCTGGCTGGTGAAGCTGCTCCTCTTAGTGCTCGCCCTCCCCATGGGTGTTCACAACACCCTCCAGATTCTCTTGGGAGTTTAGCCAGCCCAGCACCTCGCGGTGAAGCGCTGCAAAGCGCTTGAGCATGGGATGCTCACTGCCAAGCTCTGACCTGAACCTCTCCATGCTCTGCTCAAAGCTCACCCGCCTCGTGCCCATTATCAGGTTATCAGCATAAGCCACCAGCTTCTCCTCTCTGGTTTCCGGGAAGAAGTCACGTGCCGGCATTCCCAGTGCACGTGCCTCCTCTGCAGATATACCCGCCCCCACGTGCCTCTCCGCTATTCTTGCAAGCCTCTCATCCACCCCAAGCCTGCGCAGCAGCTCCGCCCCCGCATATCCGTGAGCAGGAGAATGAGTCACACTCCTCCCTATGTCATGCAGCACCGCTCCAGCTATCGCAAGCTCAGCCTCCACCCCCCGCACCCTGCCTGCGAGCTCCTCCACAAACTCAGCCACCGCCATGCAGTGCTCCTCAACACGCCTGGGCACGAACCTGCGCAGGAGCTCCAGCGCATCAGCAGTGCGCATCAGCAGCCACGCTCAGCTCTCTCTCCAGTCGCTGAATCTCCCTCTGCAGCCTCTGCACCCGCTCCTCGGCATCCACATGCTCAAGGGCAGAGCCGCACTCGGGGCACCTGAACTCCAGCTCCGCTGCCTCCTCAAAGGGCACATAACGCTCATCCTTTGAGCAGGCAAAAAACACCCTCCCCTGGATGGCATCCAGCTCCCTTGAAAGCGCCTCCAGCATCCTCTGCTTTCTCTGCCTGATGAGCTCGTAAACCCGCTCCAGCTCCAGCTTCCAGGTATAGGTGTACCAGCCTATCTCCGCATCCCTGGTGCGCACGTAGCTGGCTAAGCGGTAGTCGTATAGCTTGTAGAGCACCCTGCGCACCGTGTTTATCTTCATCCCCGTCTCCTCTGCAAGCTCCTCGTCCGTCGCCTCCCTGCCCAGCAGAGCATACACTACATCCAGCCCTTCCTCATCCACCAGCTCCGTCAGGAACCTTCTCGCCTCTGGGTCACCGAGTATGCTCTTGCCGTTGTTCACTCCCACTGCCTCCGTAATACTATTAGAAGCTTCCCGGGTTATAAATTTTTTGCAAGAAAAATTGAACGGCGATGGTAATGAAATTTAATGCACTTCCATCAGTATTTTCTGCGTATCAGGAACTCCGAAACCGTTTCAATCATTTTAATGGTGTCATTTCTTATTTCAGTTGATTTTAATGCATCAAGCGCAGATTCAAAGTATTCTCCAGCCTTACTCATGGAGAAATCTCTTGCGTGCGTCCTTTCAAGAATTTCAAGCACCTCTCTGACATCCCTATCTGACAGCTTATCTTTGGCATATATCCTCTCAAGTCTGTTCCTGTCTGCTCTGCCTGCATTCTCAAAAGCATATATCACCGGTAGAATCTTCTTTTTCTTACGTATATCGCTTGCAACTGGCTTTCCAGTCTTCTCACCCCAGATTCCAATCATGTCATCTACGATCTGGAACGCTATACCGATTCTGCGTCCGAAGCTGCGGAAGCACTCTATCACCCTCTCATCTCTGGTTGCGAGCAGCGCACCCACGTGGGTGCTTGCCTCTATGAGTGCCGCTGTCTTTCTGGACACCATGTCCAGGTAGCTCTCTATGCCTATGTCCAGGCGCTCCTCAAAGCTCATGTCCAAGTACTGCCCCTCGCACAGCTCCATCACCGTGTGGTTGAGCACCTCCAGCACGTCCACCACCCTCTCATCCGTCACATTGTACTCCCTCAGCCTGAGGGCTGCAAGATTTGCGAGCACGTGCATGCCATCGCCTGCGTTTATGGCGTGTGCCTTGCCGAAGAGCTTCCACACCGTCGGTCTTCCCCTGCGCTCCTCATCCATATCCTCTATGTCATCGTGTATGAGCGAGAAGTTGTGAATCAGCTCTATAGCCGCCGCTGCTGGCAGCGCCTTGGTGTACACCCCTGAGATTGCGCGGTAGGTCAGGAGGCACAGGGTGGGTCTCACCCTCTTGCCGGGGTACTGCTGGCATGGCTTGAGCTCCTGGTCCAGCCAGCCTAAGTGGTACATCATCATCTCGTACAGGCGCCTCGGATGCCTGCGCTCCTCAAAAATTCGTCTGAGCTCCTGCTCCACCATCACCGCATGCTCTGCCAGTATCTCCTCCGCCTGCATCAACACACCTTCGGACTCTGTGCCTTAAAAAGGTTTCCAGTCATTGCTCTCGCTCTGCCTGGCGCAAAGCTTAATATCCCCTGCTGCATCACATGAGAACATGAAGCGTGAGCTGGAAGGTACCGTAACAAGGAGTCAGGGGCAGGTTGCGATAAAGGACAGCGAAGGGAAGGAGCGCCTGGTCCACAACCTCTTTGACGGACTCTCCGGCAAAAAGGTCAGGGTGACCGTGGAGCTGCTTGAAGAATGATCAGCCTCCCTGGGGCTGGGGCTGCGACCTGCTCCTGAGGGCACTCTGTATCTTCGTCTGCATCTCCGTGAGCTTTGCCTTCAGCTTCTCCTCCTGCTTCTTCAGGGTGTTAAGCCTCAGCTCAAGCGTCTCCTTTCTCTCCCTGAGCTCCTGCTCAACCGCCTGCTTCTCGCTTCTTACCAGCAGGCTGCCCACGCTCTTGTAGACCTCTGCATCTCCCGCCAGCCTCTCAACCTCCTTAAGCGCCCTCTCAACCTCCTTGAGCTGAAGCTCCATCTGCATCCTCTGGGCAACCACGCTCTCAGCCTGCTGCTGGAGCTGCTGGAGCTGCACAAGCTGGTGCTGCACCTGCGGTGGAATCTGCTCCATCTCTCATCCTCCTAACTCTCTTGCAAGCTTCACCCATCTCATCACCGAGGACAGGGAGGCTCTCAGCGCGCTCCCGTCCTCTGCATCTACCTCCACTATCACTCTGCTCCCCTCCCTCATAAACCTTACCGTAGCCCTGTCTGAAGGCGAGCTCTCAACCTCCGGCACCACCGCTGCAAAAACCACCTCAGCCAGGCGCTCATCCTCAAGCTCCAGGAGCAGCCTCGCTCTCCCTGCCAGCATCCAGAATCACCTTCTCCACACCCACCTCGGGACCCCTGGGTGAGAACAGCAGCGAGCTGCCCCGCTGCCTCACGCTTGAAGCGGGCACCCCAAGCCACCTCGCCACCTGCTCCGCCAGCTCTCCCTGCGAGTACCCGTAGCTGTATCCCAGCTCCCTGCACAGCATAGCCCTGCGCAGCTTTATGGCAAACCTCCTCCTGGCATTTAAGTAGACCTCAATGAGCGACGGATTGCCGTGCCTCTCCTTCACTATAACCACCCTGTCATCCAGCGAGAAAACCTCCTGAAGGTTAGCCTTCCCTCTCGTCATGTACCTCGCCCCTATGGCTCTCGCCAGGTCCCTGCTGAAGCTCCTGGTTCTTGGCGAGGGCTTTCTTGAGGTGGTGACCAGGGTCATCTCGCCTTTACTCTCTTCACCACCTTCGGTCTCGGCTTGTAGAGCACACGGTATCCGCAGAAGGCGCAGCGCACGTGCTGCTCCTCCAGCTCCACCTCCCTGCCGCAGGCTCCGCACACGTACATCAGCTCACCTTCCTAACGGTTCTGTCTGCAGCAAGCGCCGGGGCGGTTCTGGGCAGGTATGCGCCGCCCGCAAACTTTGCGCCGCACTTTCTGCATCCCCATATACCCGAGGCTATCCTTTTCACCCCCTTCTTGCCGCACACCATGCACTGGTGCACCTGCCTCTGCTTCCTGTCAATCTCCACCCACTTTCTTCTGAGCCTCATTCCGTATCTCGGACCGAACTTGCCGGCGGAGCCCACCTTCTTGGTTCTTCCCATAGCTTCACCCCGGTATCTTCTGCCTGAGGAACTCAGCCTTCTCTCTGCCCTTCCTAACAATATCAACAATTTCCTCTCTGGTGAAGGTGCCGCTGCCGCCCTTCTGCATCGCCACTATCTCACCCTTCTCGTTATAGCCCACTGTCAGCCTGGCATCCAGCACCTCCTCCTCCTCCAGGCACGGGTCCAGGAGTATGTGCCCGCCTATCTTGCAGTAGGTCACCTCCACGGGTGTGTCCCTCACCGGCAGCTTCTCCTCGGTTCTGGTCTTGTAGTCCACCTTTCCGTCCTCCAGCTTGGGCATGCAGGTGTTCTTGAGTGCGGCTATTGCGCCCAGGGTGCAGGCATCAAACAGGTTGCCGTCGTAGTCCAGGGGATGCAGGTCAATGAACACTATCCACACCAGCTCACCCTCCTCAATGCACAGCTTCTCCAGCTCAATGCACCCTGACTCCCTTATCGCCCTGTCCACCACCCTTGCCAGCTCCACCGTGTCCTCATCCGGCGGACCCCGCTCAAAGCTGGGGCTGGCTAAGGGTATGAGCTCGGCATTCGTGGTGAGCACTCCCGAGTCCGGCATGTCAGGGAAGGGCATCCCCACTGCAAGCTTCACGCCCACCATCACCCTGGTGCCGCCCAGCCTCACCAGTGCCGAGCCCTCGGCGCGCTGGTTGACGCCCACCTCAACGCTCACCTCTCTGTACTCATCAAAACCCCTGCCATCAACACGCCTGCCCTCATTCAGCAGCTTTATCACGTGGTCCCTCTTGATATCCGCGATAATATCCTGATTCATTGCTCTTCACCCCTCTTCTCGTAAGCCTTCTTCAGCGCCTCCTTCTGCTTCTCGTACACCTGCATGCACCCCTTCACTGCCAGCTCAAAAGCCTGCTCAAACTCCTCCTGGGTGAGGTTGCCGTCCATCTGCATCAGGCACACCTCGCCAGTGCGGGGCACTATTGCAACCGGCAGGTCAGCCTCGCCGTAGTTGTCCTCAATGTCAAACAGGTCCAGCACGATGTGTCCGCCCACCTTGCCTGCGGCGCACGCCGGCACCAGGTCCCTCATGGGTATCCCCGCATCCGCCAGTGCAACACTCGCGGCGGTTATGCCCGCGCATCTCGTGCCCGCCTGTGCCTGCAGGATTTCTATGAACACATCTATGGCTGTCATGGGGTAAAGGTGGGTGAACACCACGCTCTCCAGTGCCTGTCTGGTCACCTTTGAAATCTCCATGCTCCTCCTGTCTGGACCTGGACGCTTGCGCTCATAAACCGAGAAGGGTGCCATGCTGTAGTAGGTTCGCAGCACCGCCCGCTTCGGGTTAGCCTCGTGTCTGGGGTGGATTTCCTTGGGTCCGTAGCATGCCGCCAGCACCTTATTTCCGCCCCATTCCACGTACGCCGAGCCATCAGCACGCTTAAGCACACCTGCCTCTATCTTCAGCGGTCTCAGCTCATCCACTTTTCTGCCATCAAGCCTTCTGCCATCCACAATAAACTCCTCAGGTTCGCCTGCCTTCATACCCTTTCCCTCTCGCGAACTATCATCTCCTTAATCCTGTCCGTCAAGCCTGAAGTGTGCGCCTCCTCCTCAATCTTCCTGAGCGCTCTCTCCACCAGGTCCTCCATCGCCGTGCTCCTGCAGGACACCCACACCATGCCATTCTGCCCCACCAGTATTCTGCACCCTGTCTCTCTCGCCAGCATCCCCAGCATTGAGCGCTTTCTTCCTATCACCCTGGGCACCTTTGCGGGAGAAATCTCCACCAGCCTTCCGCCCTTAACTATTCTGCATCCCCTCTGCTTCATGGTCAGGTAGACCCCCTTAGTCGGTGCCACCTCCCTCACGTAGGCATATATCACCGTCCCTGGCTTCATCACCTTAGCCAGGGGGATTCTGAAGGGGTCAACCTCCCGGTGAAAATCGGAGCTGTTCAGTATGGCGGTGTAGGGGCTGCTTATATCAACGCTCCAGGCAGTCTCGTATATCGTGCCGGTAACCGTGCCAATCACAAAGTCCCCCACCTTCGGGTAGTACCTCCCCACTAAGGAGATGACCCTCACGCTGCCCCTGCTGGTGTCCAGCAGTCCCATAACCGCCGCATACACCCTGTCCCCCTCCCTGTACACTCCCTCTCCCAGCTTCACCCTGCCCCTTGCCACCTCCTCACCGGGTATAACGAACCTCCTCGCGCTCATCACTCAAGCCTCCTGACCTCAACCTCGCCTCTGGTGGCTGCCTCAAGCTTGCCCAGCATCTCCTCCATGGCACCCGCCGGCAGGGTTATCGCGAACACCCAGCTTCCGTCCCTGAGCCACTCCTCCCTCTCGGGCTTGCCGTACATCTTCACCACGTGCTGGGCTTTGCTCACATACCTCCAGGGCACCTTCACCGCCATGGTGCGCTCCTCAAACTTCAGCGGCAGAATCCTGCGTATAGCCTTCACCACCTCCGGCACCTGTGCTTCGGCGCTTCTGTGAATGTCTATGTTCACCTTCGCCTCCTCCAGCGCCTTCTCTATTCGCTGGGGCGGGTGCGGCGTGCCGGTCTGCGGGTTAATCGCGTGCTTGGCGATGTAGCTTATAACCTGCCTCCTGCGCTGCTCCTGCATTTTCCTGCGCTGCTCGGTGGTGAGCTGAATCTCCCCCTTCCTCACAATCCTGTATATAACCTCCTCCAGGCTTCCCGCTCCCAGCACCTTCATCGCGTGCTCCACCGAAGCCTTCTCACCCTTTCTGGCATCTCTGAAGACCTGCTCCACCGCCACAAGCTGCTCCAGCTCCACCTTCTCACCCTGCTTCACACGGAGTGCCAGCTCTGGATGCACAAGCACCTCAAAACGCTCACCCTTGGTGCTCAGGCGTGCGATAACAGCCTCATCTAAGGTTACCATCCTCTACTCCTGCTCCTCTTCTTCCTCCTTCTTCTCCGGCACCCTCTTCAGGCACTCCCTGACCTCTTCCTGCGTGAACTTCCTGAACTTCTTGGTGCTGAGCTCCACCACCGCCACGTCTATGGACTCCTCGCTCATCTTGCCCTCCGTGACCTCGTTCATCACCTTCATCGCCAGGTCTATCGCTTCGTCCAGGCTCATGTCGTCCCTGTGCTCCCTCTCAAATATCTCCATGGCGGTGCTTCTCCCTGCGCCGATTGCGGTGGCTCTGTACTCTATGAGGGCGCCGCTCGGGTCAGTTTCAAAGAGCCTCGGCGAGTCGTTCACGCCCGCTATGAGCAGGGCTATGCCGAAGGGTCTCACGCCGCCGTGCTGGGTGTAGAGCTGCTTGAAGTCGCAGATTCTCTTGGCGAGAACCTCAATATCAATGGGCTCGTTGTAGGTGATTCTGTGCACCTGGCACTCCACCCTCGCCCTGTCCACCAGCACCCTTGCATCAGCCACCAGCCCGGAGGTTGCCGCGCCAATGTTCTCGTCAATCTGGAATATCTTTTCAATGCTCCTCGCCTCCACGAGCCTTGAAGTAATTCTCTTGTCAACCGCTAAGAGCACGCCATCCCTGTATCTTATCCCCAAGGAGGTTGTGCCCCTCTTCACTGCCTCTCTCGCATACTCAACCTGGAAAAGCCTACCATCAGGGCTGAAAACCGTTATAGCCCTGTCATAACCCATGCTTGGCATCGGCTGCATCTTCTTCACCTCTAAGCTCCTTACACAGTGCCCCTACAAACCTCAGCTTCAGAATTCTGAGCCTCTCTCTGAGCACCTCATCCACCGGCTCTGCATAACACAGCCCACCGGTTGTACCTCTGAGTATAAAATCCTTGCCCTCAAGACTGACCTTCTCTTCTCTACTTATAAAACCTGCCTTCCCACTTAAAAACTTTCGCCTCAGCGCCCTCACAGTTCCGCTGACTCCTAAGGGGCGCAGGTGCACTCTTGCTCCGCCAATCTCCGAGACCGCGCTCATCGCCGCCACCACCCTTTCAACCCCATTATGGCTGCACACCACAAAGCCCCTCTGCTCCGCCTCGCTGAACTCCAGCAGGCGCAGGCTGAGCTCAGAAAAGCCTGTCTCACCGAAAAGCGCAAGAGCTGAGGCTGCTATGGCGGAGCCCACCTCTCTCCTTCCAAGCCTGACATCGCTCTCCGCGAGGAACGCCACGTACCTCTTTCTCATCCTGAGAGAAGGTGGCAGAGGTTTAGCCCTGAGCAAGCCTCACCCCCCTGCCCACCTCTCTTCTCGCCAGCCTCTTCTTCTCCAGCAGCTCGCGCGGCACATGCTGGGACGCTGCCAGCGCCTCCTCCTCAGTGAAGCCGATGCACTGCAGCAGCGCCATAACCTCCTTAGTGCCCCTGAGCGCATACCTGCACCTGGCACCCGTGCTAACCGCAATCCTGAAGCCGTACTTCCTGCTCAGCCTGAGAATCTCCCCAACCTGGGAGAGCAGCCTGGCTCTCTCAGCACCCCTTGCAGCCACCACATCCTCCAGGTCTATGCCTATCGCAACGCCGCTTCTTGCGGCTTCTCTGGCAACCACAGTATCAACGCCGCAGTCCCTCCTGCCGGCGTAGGGGTGGACCAGCACATCAACCCTGGAGTCGCGGGCGGCGCACCGGTTTATCTCCATGCTTCCACCGTGCACTATTAGAAAGTCAAATTTCCGCCAGTACCTCCTGATATCCCCCAGGAGCTCCCTCCTGGATTCTGCGTGCACCTCAACACCTGAAGCTATGCCCTCATGCACCACCCCATCACACAGGCACAGCTCCGTGCCCATGCTCCTTGCCAGTCTCTGCAGGCATGCTGGAGTATCCGCGCCTGAAGAGTGCAGAGAATGCACGTGCAGGTCGGTGAACATCCACACTACTTACCCCTGCGCAGGTTGGCTCTTATGCTGGGTCTGAGCTTCTCTGCGCCCTTGCCCCTGTTTCTGAGCCCGCGTGAGCGCTTGCCGGCACTGGTGAGACCCCTGAAGACCCTGCCTCTGTGCGCCCTGCCCGCTATCCACCCCAGCTCCGGGTCGCTTCTTATTGCGGGATGGTGGGGGTCAAGCATGATGACCTCAAAGTACTCATACCTTCCGTCCCTGCCAATCCAGTAGGAGTTCAGCACCTCCAGGTTCGGGAACCTGCGCTGCGCCCTCTCCTCCGCAATCCACTGCAGCGACTTCTTCGGGGTGTACTTCACCACACCCATTCTCTTAGGGCGCCTGCCACCGCGCGGGCGTGCCTTTCTTCTTCCGCCCTTTCTCACCCTTGAGCGAACCACCACAACTCCGGGTTTTGCCTTGTATCCCAGCGCACGTGCCCTGTCCAGGCGCAGTGGCTTATCCACCCTGACCACGCTCAGGTCTCTCCTCCAGTCGGGAAGCCTCTCCCTCATGAGCGTGCCCACGTAGCTCTCCGAGGGCCTCTTCCATGCCGCTGCAATGTACCTGTAAACACCCATCTCATATCACCCTGACACAGCATTCAGGCTCTCAGTGGCAACATTAACTGCCAGAAGAATTTATGTGCTGCCGCGGAAAGTATAGTTAATGCGGTGGGAGAGGCTGCTCTTCATCTACATCTCTGCCCTCTGGGTGCTTGCGGTTCTGCTTTCCTGCTACACCTTCGGTCCCTTAGCTGGCACCGAAACCTCAGCCTACCACGCCAGGATGACAGAGCTCTTCAGCCGTGAGCTTTTTCCGCAGTATGACCCCCTCTCCTACGGCGGCAGAGCCTTCACCTACTACCCCCTGGGCTACTTTCTCGCCGGGCTGGTGGTGAGGCTTACGGGAGCAGAGCTCTTCTACCTGCTCTTCCCTGCGGCAACCTTCTCAGCCTACCTGGCGCTGGCGTACCTGCTGCACAGGAGGTTTGCTGACAGGTGGGCGAGCATGGCTGTCGTGCTCCTCATCATCACCACAGCCTACGGAGCCTTCGGCAGGTACTTCATCCACCAGCTCACCTACATATTTGCCCTCGCATCCGCATACCTCAGCCTGAGGGAGAGATACCTCGGTGCAGGGGTGCTCGCGGGAATGGCGGCACTCTCCCACGCCGAGAGCTTTCTGTTTCTGGTGCTGTTTCTCGGCGCCCTCTCCACGGCAAAGAAGAGAGCCCTCCTCCCGCTGCTCACCGGCGCAGCCCTCGCAGCCCCCTACTACCTGCACCTGCTCGCCAGCAACTCCTGGTACCTTCCTCTCGCCGACCCTGAGTACAGGGCTGTGCTGCTCGGCTACTGGGACGACGTAAAGCCGGGTGTGGAGAACCTGATAAAGCTGCGCTATCTGCTCTTCTTGGGAGCCGGAGGCGCCCTTGCCTTCTCCCGCCACAGAGCCTTCATGGTGATGGTGCTTTCAGGCTCAGCCTTAGTTTACATGGGCAGCAGGTTCATCTCCCCCTTGGGGCTGCTCCTCTTCTCCCTTCCCGCCGCAGCCCTTCTTTCAGAATTCAGGCTCAGGAGGTACCTCTTCTTGGGTGCTGCAATCTACTCCCTCCTGTACCTCGGCTACGCCGTATCCTCGCCCCTGCAGGCTCAGACCGACCCCTCCCTGCTTGAGACGCTGGAGTGGATAAAGCACAGCACCCCCGGGAACACCACGGTGGTGGCATCAATAAAAGAGGGACACCTCATCACCTACTACGCAGAAAGAAAGAACTTCGCCGACGGGCTGTTTGAGTTTGCAGACCTCAGGAAAGCCAGGCTCAGCCTTGCCGCCTTCAGCGGGAACACCAGCGCCCTTGAGGAGCTGCTCGCACTGCCTGAGCCGAGGGTGTTCCTCGTGAGAAAGAGCAGCCCAGCCTACGGCTATCTTAAAGAAAGGCTTGAAGTGCTTCACGAGGCGGGTAACTATGCGGTTCTCGGGTAGGTGCTTCTGGGCTATCATTGCAGTGCTGCACCTGCTCTTCCTCAGGAGGGGGCTGTGGACAAACGACGAGGGCGCGTACCTGCTCCTCACCCGCTCGGTGGTTGAGAACTTCCCCCGCTTCCTCAACCTCTCCGCCTACATCCCCGAGCCAGGCGCAGGCGCCTACTACTCCTACTTCAGGTTCAACGGCGAAGTGCACGCAGGCATAAGTCCTGGCTTATCTTTGCTTTCGGCACCCCTCTACCTGCTTCTGGGAGAGCTCGGAATAAAGCTTGTAAGCACAGCCGCCAGCATCGGCACCGCCTGCCTGCTCTACCGTCTCGCCTCTGCAAGAGGCGAGGAGTACGGCAGATTCGCGGCGCTCACCTACACCGTTGCCACCCCCGCGTTATTCTATGCCACCAGCCTCTGGTACCACTCCCTTGCCGCCTTCTTCTTCACCCTCAGCATATACTCGGTGATTGAGAGAGGCAGGCATGCACACCTCCTGCTTCCTCTTTCATGCTCCCTCATGGTGCTCTCAGCCTACTACCTCCTTCTTCCTGCAGCAATACTTGTTATAGGATACTCACTTAGCCTCAGAAACAGAAAAAGCATTATCTGCCTCCTCGGCTTTGGTGCAATGCTTCTTCCCTCGCTGGCTTACAACGCCGCAAACTTCGGCTCACCGCTGACCGCCGAGTACTCTGCCGCACCGCTGCTTGAAGTGGCTGGAGGTGGCACACAGAGCCTGCAGGAGCTCATCACCAGGATAGCCCGCAGACTGCCAGCGCTGCTTTTCAGCGCCGAACTCGGAAGCGGCGAGTACGCCTGGGCTCAGAAGGCGTTATTTCAGTCCTCACCCGTGCTCGCCCTCAGCATGGTGTGGCTCCACAGAGCACGCCGGCTGAGGCTTCCGCTGCTCTCGGCAGGAATGCTGCTCCTGCTAACCGCCTACGCTGCAGGAGACCTGGGCGGCTGGCAGCTCAGCATGCGCTACCTTCTGCCCATCTTCCCGCTGCTTTGTCTGGCTCTTACAGAGCTCCTCGGTGTTCTGCGAATCCCGGTGCCTGAAAAAACCATGCTTGCCATGATTGCCATGGCACCCCTGCTCCTCCTCGTCCCCCTTGAGCCCTCCTCAACAGCCTACATGGTACTCAAGATAATCGCAACCTTCAGTGCAATTTCCGGCATGATTTATGCGATTCGTGCAGGGAAACATGGTATCTCAGCGTTTCTCACCATACTGCTGCTAATATCAGCCTTTTCAAACCTCAACGACGCCTCTTACAGTGCAAGCTACCGCTCCACCCACCGGGTTATTGACAGCGCTCTTGAGGGCACTCACACCACCCTCTACATTCCAGCCTTTCCCCCCTTTGCAGCCGCAGGCGCCCCAGCCACTGGTCTCTTCCTGCCGGGAAAGCGTGCCAGGGTGTACCAGCCCGGAGAGCTTCCGGAGCTTCAGGGGGAGGTGAGCTTAGTTGGCAGGCGGGACGAGGTTCCGGCAGGCTGCCGGGTGGAGAGCACGCGCAGCTTCAGCAGCCCCTACAGGTACTTGGTGAGAGCCCGGGAGCACAGGGAAATGCTCCGCAGGCTTGAGAAGCTTCAGGTGATGAACCTGAGGTGCAAAGAAATATAAAGCAAGCCGCTGTAAGAGAGCACATGGGCGAGTGGATACTCATACCCAAGGATGCCGAGACCATAGCCGATGCCTGGGTGCGCAGCAACATGAGGGACGTGCTGGGCGTGAGCTACGGCGTGGTGGCTAAGCACGGTGAGCACTGGCTTGTGAGGGGCGAAGCCGAGCTCTGGAGAGGTCTGTTTGAAAGCGAGCGTGTGCGCTTTGAGATGGAAATCAGCCCTGCCGGTGAGATACTCAGGGTGAGCACGGAGCCCGCAGAGAGCTGAGCTCCTCCTGGAGATGCGCACCGTCTGCATAGTTGGCGCGGGTCCTGCAGGAGTGGCTGCGGCACTTGAATGCGAGAGGCTTGGAGTTGACTACATCCTGCTGGAGCGTGCAGCCTTTCCCAGGCACAAACCCTGCGGCGGCGTGCTGCCCTGGCGCGTGCTTGAGCTTCTGGAGCTGCCTGAGGAGCTGGTGGAGTCGCCGCTGAAGGGCTACAGGATTCACTCCGCAAACTTCACTGCCGAGTCGCTATTTCCAGCACCCGGAGCAAGTGTCAGCAGGTACAGGTTTGATGCCTACCTCGCCAGCCTTCCTGAGCGCCAGCCAGTGAAGCTGAGGGTGACGGGTGTGAAGGAGGATGGGCGGAGAGCCCTGGTGCTCTGCAGCGGGCGCAGGCTGGAGGCAGAGTACGTCATAGGTGCGGATGGTGCCAACAGCGTGGTCAGGCGCTGCATGGGCGTGAGCTACTCCAGGTTTGCCAGCGCCTGCCAGTACCTGATTGAGCTGGAGCAGGTGGAGGAGAGGATAGGAGAGTGGTTTGAGGTTTACTACCTCTTCACCCGTGGCTACGGCTGGCTTGTGCCGCTGCGCGGTGGCGTGCGTGCCGGCGTGGGGGGGCTGGGATTCGGCAGACGACAGCTTGAAAGCTTCCTTCACATGCCTGCCGTTGCAGAGAAGCTTGAGGGCGGGAGAATCCTCGCCTACGAGGCGCACCGCATACCCATGCAGGGACCCGCGGAGAGGCTTGCGAGCAGGCGCGTGCTGCTCTGCGGAGATGCGGGCGGCTTCGTTTACCCCGGCACGGGCGAGGGCATATACTATGCGCTTCTCAGCGGAGCCGCCGCCGCCAGGGCTGTTGCAGCCGCCCTCGGCGGCGAATCCTTGGAGCAGGCTTACTCACGCGAGTGCTCAGCCTTGGAGCACCTGAGGCGGGCTGACTTTCTGGACAGGGTACTGGGGAGTGAGGAGCTCGCCGACAGGTACGTGAAGCGGCTCTCAAAGCTTGGCACCCGCTTTTAAATCGTTAACACCGCAGGAGCTAAATATGAGGCAGATGAAGCTGGAGCTTCTGCTCAACATGCTCGGCAACGAGACCAGGAGGGAGATACTCCAGCTTCTCTCGGAGCGCCCCTGCTACATCAGCGAGCTCTCCCAGACCCTCAGGATAGGGCAGAAGGCGATAATAGAGCACCTGGAGCTGATGCGTCAGGCTGGAATACTGGACACGAGGGTTGAGAGGATAGAGAAGGGCAGACCCAGGAAGTACTACACCATAGCAGAGGACGTTATAATAGAGGTCAGGATATCCCCGCACCACTTCAGGATTGAGAGGCTCCTCCCCGGCATAAATCGCCATGTGCTTGAGGCATTTCCAAACCTGGCGTCGCTGCTGCTCCGTGTGGAGGAAGCTCTGGAAATCAGCGGCAGCGGCAGGGTGGAGGAGCTCATAAAAATTCACTCCGAGCTCATGAAGGAGCACGAGAAGCTCAACGACGCCAGGCGGGTGATTGAGTACTTAGAGCGCAAGGTGCGGGAGGAGATACGGAAGGAGGTGGCGGCTGAGGAGTTCAGGCAGCTCCTCTATCCGTGATGCAGGTGCCTGAGGTACTCCTCCAGCATCTTCGGAAAGCTTGAGCCCTCAACAAACCTCAGCCCCAGACGCTCCGCCCACTTCTTTATGCCCTCATCGCTGGCAACCACTCCCGCATCCATCTCCTTGGCGAGCAGCAGCACATCCAGGTCAGGTGCGCTGTCCAGGGTGCCGTAGCGGAGCGCGTTCCTGTACTTTGCCCTGAAGTCCTTGATTATTCTGCCTGTTGACTCAAGCTTTATGTTCTCCCTCTCGCACCTCCGCTGCGCCAGCGTCACCGCCTCCTCAGCCGCCCGCCAGATGCACTGCTCAGCCACCTTCATCCCCCGGCTCATCCGCTGCCGCATGTCCTTCACGTACTCATAAAAAACCTCGGCTGGGATCTTAACCTCAAACCTGTTGGGAGTCTTCTTCACCAGCCAGGTGTCAACCTCCACCACCAGCTCCTCGTCGCAGCCGTATCTCCTGAGGAACTGCACCAGCTCCTCGTACACCGAGGGAAAGGGGATGTGGCAGGAGATGTTGAGCTTTATCCTGGCATCGGCTATAAGCCCGAGGGTTCTTCTCACAGCGTCGCAGAGCTCCTCACCCTTACGTCTGAGCTCCGAGTCTGTCAGAGCCGTGGTGTCAAGCACGAACCTCTGCTTTTCCCTGGGTTTAGCCATTGTGGTATTCTTGTCGGCATCCTAAAAATACTTAT
>JALSIP010000038.1 GCA_026989875.1 archaeon | reverse complement strand
CCCCTGAGGCGGGATGGTGCGCAAAAAGGCTGGAGCCCCGGGACATGGTGCCGGTGCTGCTGAGCATGCTGGTGGCGGCGTTCTCGCTGCTACTGCTCACTACTTGACCCACACCCTCCTGCCCTCAACCATGTAAACCACCCTTGCACCCGTCTTTGCGGCGATGTCGCCTATCCTCTCCAGGTAGCGTGCCACGAAGAGCAGGTCTGTGGCGTCGTCAATGGTGCGGGGGTCGCGGAGCATGAAAGATATGAGCTCGTTGTAAATCTGAGCATAGAGCTCGTCAAGCAGGTCGTCCTTCTCCACCAGCTTTTCCGTGTCCGGGGACACGTGCCTTTCTATAGCCTCCAGGTCAAGCTCAATCATCTCCGCTATCGTGGATGCCATCCTGGGTATGTCAATCAGCGGCTTGAGCAGCTCTCTCTCTTCGTACTTCTTTGCAATCTCAGCAATCTTCTGCGCGAGATCTGCGATGCGCTCAAAGTTGTCACTTATCTTTATCATGGCATTCACAAAGCGCAGGTCTCTTGCAACAGGCTGCTGGAGTGCCATGAGCTTCAGCGAGTTCTCATCTATGTGGAGGTTCAGGATGTCGCTCTCCTCCTCAAGCTCGTCCACCCTTGCCGCCTTCTGCATGTCCCTCTCCTTAAGCGCCTCAACGCTCATCAGCACAGCCTGCTTGGCTATGCCCCCGAGCCTTATAACCTCGCTGCGGATTTCCTCCATACCTCTTTCAAGGGGTGTTCTCGGCATATTTCAGCCCTCCATCTCTCTAACAAGCTTCTTCACCCTCCTCTCAATCTCGTCTCTAACCCTGCGGTAATCCTCTATGGTGCCGCCCTTCGGGTCTGGCAGTGCCCAGTCCACCAGCTTTTTTCCGCAGCCCTTCAGGAACACCGGGCATGAGTTGCGGGAGAGGCACCCCATGGTTACCACCATCCCGGCCCTGGCAGCCATCTCCTCTGTCAGAAGCCTCGGCTTCTCCATGCTTATGTCTATGCCCCTCTCTGCCATAACCTGCACCGCCTTTCTGCTCACCCGCTCCGCCGGCTCTGTGCCGGCACTCTCGGCTCTCGTGCGCCTCGCGAGGGCGTTGTAAAACCCTTTCGCCATCTGCGACCTTGCTGCATTGCCAACGCACACGAACAGCACGTCCATCTCACCACACCTCCAGAGGGACTGCAGTGAAACCTCCGGTTTCTCCCTCGTCATCCTCGCAGAGGGCTCGGATGACGCAGGTGGTTTTTCTGGTTGCAGGAGGGTATGGGAACCCTCGGTTGAAACCTCCGGTTTCTCCCTCGTCATCCTCGCAGAGGGCTCGGATGACGCTGGTGGTTCCCATTTTTATCCGAACCTCCCTGTTATGTAGTCTTCGGTTCTTTTATCCCTGGGGTTCTCAAATATCTCGGCAGTCTCTCCGAACTCCACCAGCTCGCCCATCAGGAAAAAGGCGGTGTAGTCGGCGATGCGTGCAGCCTGCTGCATGTTGTGGGTGACTATGACTATGGTGTAGTTCTCCTTGAGCTCAAGCACGAGCTCCTCAATCTTAGCCGTAGCCACGGGGTCTAAAGCGGAGCAGGGCTCGTCAAACAGTATAACCTCCGGCTTCACTGCGAGAGCCCTGGCTATGCACAGCCGCTGCTGCTGTCCGCCGGAGAGCGACACCGGGCTGTGGGACAGCCTGTGCTTCACCTCCTCCCAGAGCGCCGCCTTCTTCAGGCTCTCCTCCACCACCCTGTGCACGTCCTTCACGCCGTGGATTCTCGGTCCGTAGGCGACGTTGTCAAAGATGCTCATCGCCGGGAAGGGGTTGGGCTTCTGGAAGACCATGCCCACACGCCTGCGCACCTCCACGGGGTCAGCATCGCTGTCGTAGATGTTCTTCCCGTCCAGCAGCACCTTCCCTCTGACCCAGGCGCCCGGCACAAGCTCGTGGATTCTGTTGAGGCAGCGCACAAAGGTGCTCTTGCCGCAGCCGCTCGGACCTATGATTGCGGTGACCCTGTTCCTGGGTATGCTCAGGCTGATGTTCTTCAGCACATGCGTGCTTCCAAAGCCTGCATTCAGCCCCACTACCTCAATCTTGCTCTCCATCACCATCTCCTTCCTGCAGCGACTCTTACCAGGATGTTCAGTGTCAGTATCATGCCCACCAGCACCAGTGCACCGCCCCACGCCTGCGCATGCCACTCATCAAAGGGCGAGATGGCGTAGGTGTATATCATCACGGGCAGCGTCGCAACCGGCTGCATCACGCCCTCAAACCAGAAGCGGTTGCTGAAGGCTGTGAAGAGCAGCGGTGCTGTCTCGCCTGCTATGCGTGCCACCGTCAGAAGCGTGCCCGTTATTATTCCGAACCTTGCCGTTGACAGCACCACCTGGAGGGTTGTCCGCCATCTCGGTGCACCCAGCGCCAGGGAGGCTTCCCTCAGCTCCCAGGGCACCAGCTTCATCGCCTCCTCGGTTGTGCGCACTATAAAGGGTATCATCATCGTGGCAAGGGCTACACCGCCTGCCAGGGCTGAGAAGCCGCCGAAGTTCACCACTATTATGGCGTAGGCGAAGATGCCTGTGATTATTGAGGGCACGCCGGTGAGCACGTCTGCGGTGAAGCTCACCGCTCTGCTGAGCTTGGTGTTGGGGAACTCTGCCAGGTACATCCCAGCCGCCACCCCCAAGGGTATGCCTATTGCCGAGGCTATGCCCACGACGATGAAGCTGCCCTGAATGGCATTCCCGAAGCCTCCGCCCTCTCCGGGAGGTGCGGGAAGCTGTGTGAGGAACTGCAGGCTTATCACACTCAGCCCCTTGCTGACTATGGTGTAGAGCATGCTGAGCAGGGGGATGAGGGCGAGCGCCGCGCTTGCTATGCAGAAGAAGGTGAACAGCCTGTCCGCAAGCTTCCTCCGCAGCACCTCACACACCCCCCGCCACTCTGCGATACCTCCTGGTTATCAGCCTGGCGAGCACGTTCACCAGCATGGATATCAGGAAAAGTATCAGCCCTATCTCTATGAGCGCCGCCAGGTACAGGTCCTCTGTAGCCTCGGTGAACTCGTTGGCAATCACCGCAGCCATGGTGTAGCCAGGGTGCAGCAGCGAGGTGAACAGCTTGGGGCTGTTGCCTATAACCATTGTCACAGCCATGGTCTCTCCTATGGCTCTGCCCAGCCCCAGCATCACCGCACCGAAGATTGCGCCTCTGGCATAGGGCAGAACCACGCTCATGAGCATCTCAAACCTGGTGGCGCCGAGGGCAAGGGCTCCTTCCTTCTGCAGCCTGGGCACTGCAAGAATAGCCTCCCGGGATATGGAGGAGATTATGGGGATTATCATTATGGCAAGCACCAGACTGGCGGTCAGCACCGAGTAGCCGTAGGCGGGTCCGCTGAAAATCGGCAGGAAGCCCGCATGCTCCATGAGCGGCTCTGCCAAGTGCTCCCTGACGAAAGGCGCGAGAACGAATATTCCCCAGAGACCTATTATCACGCTGGGTATGGCTGCAAGCAGCTCAATCACTGGCGTGAGGACAGCCCTAACCTTGGCGGGGGCAATCTCCGCCAAGTAAACCGCTATACCCAGGCTCAGGGGCACACCTATAACCAGGGCGAGAAGCGAGGATACAATTGTGCCGTAGATGAAGGGGAGTGCCCCGAACTCTCCAGCCACCGGATTCCATTCGGTGCTGAGCAGAAAATCAAAGCCAAAGGCTGTTATGGCTGGCAGGGAGTCCCTGAGAAGCACGAGCAGCAGCAGGGCTGCAAGGGCAAGCACGCTCAGCGCCGCCAGCACAGCAAGCGCTGCCTGAAATAAAATATCGGGGGAGGCAGGCTCCCCTCTGAGCCGCTTCCCGGAAGGCAGACTCTGCCTCATTCAGGCACCTGAAGCAGGGGTTTGCCTCCGTAGGTTATTAATCTTATGGTCTCCTCGTTGAGCTTCACCACCTGCTCGGGAAGCGGAGCGTAGTGCAGCTCGGGCGCATACTTCTGCCCGTCATGCACAGCCCACCACAGGAACTCCACCAGCGCCCTGGCTTTCGCCTCTGTCATCCCGGGTATCACCGAGAGGTCCCTGTAAACCAGCAGATAGGTGAAGCTTGAAATCGGGTAGGCGTCCTCGCCGGGAGCGTTCACTATGCTCACTTGCGCCCAGGACTCGTAGCCCTTCGGCAGCTCCGGAGCGGCGCCTGCGGCAGCAGCCGAGGTGCCGGCGATGCTGGGCTTCACGAACCTGCCAGCTCTGTTCTTCAGGCTTGCATAGCTCATGCCATTCTCAATCGCATAGGCAAGCTCCACGTAGCCTATGGAGTAGGGGTTCTGCTTCACCAGCCCTGCCACGCCCTCGTTGCCCTTGCCGCCCAGACCAACAGGCCAGCTCAGAGACTTGCCCTTGCCCACCTTCTGGCTCCACTCCTGACTCACGCTTGACAGGTAGTCAGAGAACACGAAGGTGGTGCCGCTCCCGTCGCTGCGTCGCACCACCACTATCTGCTCATCCGGCAGCTCTGCTTCGGGGTTGAGCTCCGCTATTCTGGGGTCATTCCAGCGGGTTATCTTCCCTAAGTATATGTCTGCCAGCACCTCGCCTGTGAGCCTGAGCTCCTCCACGCCGGGGAGGTTGTAAACCACAGCCACCGAGCCCAGCGTCTCCGGTATGTGCAGTATCCCCTGCATCCTGCTGAACTCCTCCTCGCTCAGCGGTGCATCGCTGGCGCCGAAGTCAACTGTCTTGGCGAGGGTCTGACGTATTCCACCACCGCTGCCGATGCTCTGGTAGTTTATCTTCACACCCTTCAGCCTGTAGTACTCCTGGCTCCACTTCATTATCAGCGGATACGGAAAGCTTGCTCCGGCACCGTTGATGGTTATCTCCCTCTTTTCCTCGCCTCCTCCTGTGTCCTTGCCGCCGCTGGAGGTGCACGCAGCGGCAAGCGCAACCAGCAGCACAGCCAGCACGTACGCCTTCTTCATCCCATCATCCTCCTGAAGTACATACTCTCCGCTGAATATCCAACCTATATCAACCTATCCGGGGTAGAGTACATACTTGCCTAAATCTATATAGGCATTATAACCCGCTACACCTCAAGGTCCAGGGTGCACTCGGCGATGTCTGCGGAGTAGGCGTAGACCCTCTGCAGGCTGTCCAAGAGGATGTATATTCCCGGCGCACCCTGTCCGACCTCTCCGAGCACCTTGGAGTGCATCTCCTCCACCCTCTCCCTCTCGTCCAGCACTCTGTCTGCAAGCTCCGCATCACCCGAAAAGAAGGACTTAACTGCAAGCTCAAAGCACTTCAGCACCAGCGAGTACAGCTCTCTCAGTCTGCCCTCCAGCTCCCCGGGGTGGTTTCCCAGCCCTGAGAGCAGCACCTTCGCTATCTTCACGCTGTGGTCTGCGATGCGCTCAAGGCTTCTCGCCACACTCAGGTGGTGGATGGCTTTTTCTGGCGACATCTCAAGCCTCAGGCTGCTCTTCCCCTTCACCCCCTCCATTATCTCCTTAGTGGCGAGCAGATAGAACTTGTCCACCTCTTCGTCTCTCGCCGCAACATCCCTTGCAAGCTCGGTGTCTGAGGTGAAAAAAGCCTCTACTGCATTCTTCAGCATGAACTCTGTTATTACATGCATGCGTCGCAGTATGCTCCTTGGATATATGTCCTTAAAGTCAAGCAGGTCGTTTATAACTATTTCATGCGAGCTTTCAGCCAGAATTTCTGTGCCCAGAATTCTGCGCAGTATTCTTGTGACAGCCTCCCGCTGCTCCGGCAGGATTCTGTGCCTGCAGACTATTCTGAGCTCGTCAAATCCCGACAGGTAGGCTGAGATTATCCGCCTCTCAATCTGCTTTGGCGAAGCGCCTGTAATGTCCAGCTTCCTGACCACCGGCGCAGTTACCACTGAGGCGTCCGGGCGGAGGATAAGCTCCCCGCTCTCACCCTGCTCTATCAGCACCCTGTCCCCTGCTTTTAGACCCCTCTCCCTGACCCAGCGCTTGGGCAGCGAGACCACGTAGGTTGACCTGCCGGTGAACTGAAGCTTGCGGCTCTCCATACCTCTACATACTTTATGGGGGTATATAACCTTTTCACCATTATCTATATAGAAAATGTATGCAAAGGTTAAGCTTCCCGGGCGTGAGGAGGCATGCATGCTCAGGAGGAAGGTGTACACCGGCGGAAGCTCGCCCATGCTCTCCCTGCCAAAGGGCTGGGTTGAGGCGAACGGGCTTGGCGGCGGAGGCTATGTGATGCTTGATGTTCAGGAAGACTGCATAGTGATTGAGCCGTGGAACACAGCCGGAGGTAGCGGGGAGTTCGTTATTGAGAGCGGCGGAATGAACGAGGGCGAGCTCCACAGACGTGTTATTGCAGCTTACTTAGCCGGTTACAGCAGGATAAGCATAAGGTTTGACAGGAACAGCATAAAGCTCAAGGACAGCGCGAGGGAGCTTCTGAACTTCTTAGTGGCTGTGGAGATAGTCAAAGACCTGGGCTATGAGGTCACCGCTCAGGTGCTGCTGAGCCACTCCAAGCTGCCTGTTATGAAGACCATTGAGAGGGTCTCGGTGCTTGTGGGCGGAATGCTGGGGGATCTGCTGAAGGGCATGAAGGAGCGTGATTCCGAGCTTATAAGGCATGTGGCTGAGCGTGAGCAGGAGGTTGACAGGCTGTACTTTCTGGCGGTCAGGCAGCTCAAGAGCGCTGCGGCAAGCGCTGCCGAGGCAAAGCAGATGGGGATACAGCACCGCAGGGATGTGCTGGGCATGCGTCTGATAGTCAAGAGCCTGGAGCGCATCGCTGACCACGCCGAGGCGATCTCAAGGAAGGTGGCAGAGCTGCCTGAAGGCTGCGAGCTCCTGCTGGATGCTGCTGAGCGTGCGGTTGAGATGTACGGGATTGCCCGTGATGCCTGCCTGAGGTTTGATGTGGAGCAGGCGGAGAGGGTGTTCAGGAAGCTGCCGGAGGTTGAGAGGGCAGTCAGCGAGGGGAGCAGGGGGCTGATAGACAGCAGCAACTGCACTGAAGATATAATCACCCTGCGTCTTTCTCTGGAGAGCTGCTACAGAATTGCACGCTACTGCTGCGACATGGCAGAGATAGTCATAAACATGCATGCAGAGGTGCCCGAGAGGGGGCAGGATGTGCGCTGATGCATCATGGGGTGTGTGCGCACCTCTTCATCCTGCCGCCCCTGAGAAACTCAATGTCTGAGGGGAGTTCGCCTGCCTCTCCCCTCTTCACCTCCAGCACCAGGTTATCTGCCCTGAGGTGCCTGCGCATCTTCCTGTAGTCTATCACCCCTGAGAAAAGCGGCAGGTGCTCGTCCCAGGGCATGAGCGCTGTGCCGTGGTTGTTGTGCAGGTGCATGTGGGCAATCCAGCCCTTCAGCACCTCAAAGTAGCTCTCCACCCTGCACCCGTGCAGCATGGAGGAGATGTATGCATGCCCCACGTCCAAGTTCACGCTCACGCAGTCCGCGCCTGCAAGCTCGCAGAGGTGGAGCAGCTCATGCGGGAGCTCGCCCACCCTGCGGGTGCCTTTCTCGTCGGTGAACACGTTCTCCACCGCCACGTACATTCCGTAGGCGTCTGCCACCCTGCCTATTCTGCGCAGGTTTCTGGCAGCATTGTCCAGCGCATGTCTGCAAAGCGCATCCCCTGCATGCACCACCACACCCTCAGCCTCAATCTTCCAGGCAAGCTCCAGCGCTCTCTCCACCACCTCCAGCCTCCCCGTCCCCCCGGCAAGGTTGACCCTGAAGGCGCTGAAGGGCGAGTTCTGGTAGGGTGCGTGCACCGTGTACCTCACGCCCGCATCCTCCCTGACTATTCCGCACAGCTCTGTGATGTCTCTCTCAAGCTCAACGAAGTTCACGTCTGCGAAGGACAGCTCAACCAGCTCAACCTCGCCTGCGCTGACGCTTCCGCAGGGGTTGAATTCTCTCACGTTCGTCCAGCTCACCCCAACACGTCCCCTCATGAGTAGTGCTGAGCTCACTCAGCTCCAATATAGGTTTCCGATTTAGACTACTTAGAGCTATATACCCTTCAGCTTCTGCTCTGCCCAGCGCACCGCCTCCTGCAGGCTGCGGCAGCTCTCGGGGTAGTGAACAGCAGGGCGCTGCACCACCACCGCCCTTATCCCCAGCTCCTCGCAGGCTCTGAGCTTGGTCTCTGCGCCGCCTGCAGCGCCGCTGTCCTTCATAACCAGCACCTCGGCACTGCAGTGCCTGAGCAGTGCCTTCTCAAGCTCGGGGCTTAAGGGCGGATGCAGGCACAGAAGCATGCGCTCGTCCACCCCCAGCTCAAGCGCCTTGGCGGCTGAGGATGGCAGCACCCTGACCACCACCTCCGAGCTGCAGTGCCTCAGGAACTCCCCCAGGTTTTTTATCCCCGCGGTGTACATCACCCTTCTGCCGAGCCTGCTGGCAACTCTGCCTGCTTCTGCAAAGCTTCTCACCTGCACCTGCACCGGCGAGCTTCTAAGCGGTGCCCTCTCAAGCCTGAGGTAGGGGGTTCCCTCAGCCCTGCAGGCGGCGATGGCGTTCAAGCTCGCCTGTGCTGCGAAGGGATGGGTGCAGTCTATCACCGCCCTGACGCCCATCCCCGAGAGCAGCTCCCTCATCTCCTCTGCTCTGAGCGCCGCCGCAATCACGTGGGTGGCGCCTGAGGCTCTGGCAAGCTCCGCGCCCCTGCTGCTGGTGCAGGTTGCCACCACCTCATACCCTCGCTCCGCCAGCATGGCTATTAGCTTCCTGCCCTCCCAGGTGCCGGCGAGCACCCATATCATCCGTCTCCCTCCATGGAGTACTTGCTGCTGTAGCCGCGGGGAGTTATCATCCACCTGCGGTAGGTGAAGGTGCGGGAGTTCCCAACAATCACCGTGGTGAGCATGTCTGCCAGCGCTTCAAGCTCTCCGAGGGTGGTGAGCACGACGCTCTCGTCTTCTCTTGAGGCGTTCCTGACCACTCCCACCGGCGTTGCAGGGCTCCTGTACCTCAGCATAACCTCCTTCGCCCTGCCGAGCTGCCAGCTTCTGCGCCTGCTTCCTGGGTTGTAGAGCACTACCACGAAGTCTGCAGCGACGGCATGCTCCAGCCTCCGCTCAATCTCCTCCCACGGCACCAGCAGGTCGCTCAGGCTGATGACCGCGAAGTCGTTGCCTAAGGGGGAGCCCAGCAGCGCTGCGCATGCAAGGGCAGAGGTTATTCCAGGAACCACCTCCACTTCCACCGTAAGTTTTTTGCGGGCGATGTATTCAAGCACGGCACTCGCCATTCCGTAAACCCCCGCATCACCGCTGCTCACAACCGCAACTCTCTGCCCCGTGAGGGCATGCCTCACGGCATCGGAGGCTCTTCTGAGCTCCTCGCCCATGCCAGCCTCAACCACCCGCTTGCCCCCTAAGAGCTCCCGTATCTGCCTGAGATAGGGGCGGTAGCCTATCACCACCTCGCTGCTGCTTATCGCCTCCACCGCTCTGGGCGTCAGGTGCTCCCTGCTTCCAGGGCCTATGCCCACTATGTATATTCTGGCACGCATGAGAATATTGGAAGTCACTTGGCTAATTAAGCTTGGGGGACGCCATAGAAAGCAGTAGTGCCGGGGGCGGGCTTCGAACCCGCGGCTTCCACGTATCCCAGGAGCGCTCGCATGAGGCACAAGCCTCTCCCTATGAGCGTGGCACTCTCACCAGGCTGAGTTACCCCGGCGGAATAATTTGTTCTGAAGTAACCATGTAAACCATTACTCACACCCTCCCGTAGGTTGCCACAGCCTCTCCGTAAGCTATCACATGCCCCTTCATGGCTCTCTCAAGCTCCGCTCTTGTGGCTCCTGCCTCAAGCTCAAGCGGTGCATCAAGCGCGTACACCCTGAAGAAGTACCTGTGAGGCTTACCTGGTGGCGGGCATGGCCCGGCATACCCCACCCTGCCAAAGTCGTTCACACCCTGCACCGCCCTCACAGGAGACTTCACAGTGCCCACCTTAGGCAGACTCTCCGGTATGCTGGCGGGCGGCAGGTTCCAGGCAATCCAGTGGGTGAAGGTTCCCCCAGGAGCATCTGGGTCATCCACTATTATTGCGAGTGCCTCTGCATTCTCTGCCCCTGTCACCCCAACCTCCGGGGATACGTCAGCACCGTCGCAGGTGTACTTCTGTGGGAACTCCTCAAAGCCGAGCTCAACCTTCAGCTCTTCTGCAGGCATGCCGGTGCACCCCGCCACTCCCAGAATTACCGCCATAGCAAACACCTCAGCCCTCATTGGCTCAGCCCCCTTATCAATCTGACTCAAACCTTCCTGCAAAACTTTACACATCATCAACAATAAAACTTTCCTGTACCCGCCCGTAAACATGAGTATGCGCTGGCTTGCTGCTGTGGTGGCACTGGTGTTTCTTGCACTGCTCATCCTGGAGCTGGACAGGAGCTCTGAGGAGAACGGAGGCGGGTGGATATTGAATGACCTCCCTGCAGCTATGACAGTGGCAGAAGAGCAGAAGAAGCCAGTTCTCATAAACTTCTGGACACCCTCCTGCTACTGGTGTGTGAAGATGGACCGTGAGGTCATGCAGGACCCTGCGGTAAAAGAAGCCATGAGCAGGTACGTGCTACTGCGCGTGGACACCAGCCGCAGAGGCTCGGAAGAGCTTGTCAGGAGATATGGTATATACGGCACCCCCGGCTTTGTGGTGCTCTCTCCAGAAGGCGAGGTGCTCGCGGTATCGGTGGGCTACATGCCAAAGGAAAAGTTCCTCACCTTCCTGCGCGGGTCATTACCATAATATTTTCACAGGTTATGCAGGTACTGGATAACTGAAATTTTCACGGAGGTGATTCGTAGGCAGGTCTGGGTATGGCGGCCACAGCGGAGGGGCCACACCCGTTCCCATCCGAACACGGAAGTAAAGTCCTCCAGCGATCCCGGTGGTACTGGGGTGCGAGAGCCCCCGGGAAGCCGGGGACGCTGCCAGCCCATCCTGCTAACCTTTTTATTGAAGGAGCGGAAGAGTGTATGAGATGCCCTGGTGGTGTAGCCCGGCCTATCATACAGGACTGTCACTCCTGTGACTCGGGTTCAAATCCCGGCCAGGGCGTCCCCCCACAACCAAAGAGGTAAGCTCGCATGAAGGCGGTCAAGCATGCTGAGGTGTGTTTTCTGCAGGCAACTTCGCGCCACGGGCCCGTAGCTCAGTCTGGCGAGAGCACCGGCCTTTTAAGCCGAGGGTCGCGGGTTCAAATCCCGTCGGGCCCGCTATGTGTAAAGGGGTGGTGGACGTGAGAAGGGTGGTTGACATCTCCAAGCACGAGCTGGTACCCAAGCATGAGGTCATGAGTGAGGAGGAGGCGAAAGAGCTTCTTGAGAGGCTCAACATAACCAAAGGGCAGCTTCCGAAGATACTGAAGAGTGATCCGATGGTTCAGAAGATAAAGGCGAAGCCCGGGGACATAATAAAGATAACCCGCAAGAGTCCCACAGCGGGCACCACCATATACTACCGTGTTGTGGTGAACGAGTGAGGAGGTGAGGAGTTTTGAACATGAAGCCCATTCTGCAGTCCTTTCTCAGGAAACGTGAGCTTGTCAGGCAGCACATAGACTCCTTCAACGACTTCATAGAGAACCGCCTTCAGGCAATAGTTGACGAGACTGGCATAATTGAGACGGACGTTGGTGTGGAGGTTGAGTTTGGCAGGATACGTGTGAATCAGGCGGAGGCGCTTGAGGCAGACGGCTCCTGGCATCCGATAGCCCCCATGGAAGCGAGGCTCAGGAACCTGAGCTACCTCTCCAGGGTTTTTCTGGAGATGCGTCTGCGCTGGAACGAGCGTGAGACCGACTTTGAGTCCATAAAGATAGGGCAGATTCCCACCATGATAAAGTCAAAGATATGCAACCTGCACGGCAAGAGCGACGAGGAGCTCGTGGAGCTCGGCGAGGACCCTCTTGACCCCGGGGGATACTTCATAATAAACGGCTCCGAGAGGGTGCTGGTAACCATAGAGGACCTCGCCCCCAACAAGATAATCCTTGAGAAGGGTGAGGAGTACTCCAAGATAACCGAAGTTGCCAAGGTGTTCTCCAAGCGCGGCGGTTTCAGAGCGCTGACAACGGTTGAGAGGGACAGGGAGGGTCTGCTGTGGGTGAACTTCCCCTCTGTGCCTGGAAGCATCCCCTTGGTGGTCATGCTCCGCGCCCTTGGCATTGAAACAGACAGAGAGATTATGGAGGTCATTTCCGAGAAGCCAGCCTACATGCACGATATTCTGCTTAACCTTGAGGAGTCTGCCAGCGTGAAGGACACAGCCATGGCGATGGAGGTCATAGGCAGGAAGGTGGCTGCGGGACAGGCTAAGGAGTACCGTCTGAAGCGTGCGGAGCAGGTGATAGACCGCTACCTGCTGCCCCACATAGGCGTTGAGCCTAAGGACAGGCTGAGGAAAGCCTACTATCTGGGCAGGATGGCTCTGCGTGTGCTTGAGCTTGCCAGGGGTCTCAGGGACCCGGACGACAAGGACCACTATGCCAACAAGCGCCTGCGTCTTGCCGGCGACCTCATGGAGGACCTCTTCCGCGTTGCCTTCTACAACCTCACCCGGGACATAAAGTACCAGCTTGAGCGCTCGGTTGTGAGGGGAAAGGAGCCCAGCGTTTACACCGCCGTCAGACCAGACGTGCTGACCGAGCGCATAAGGCATGCCCTCGCCACCGGCAACTGGGTGGGCGGCAGAGCTGGTGTGAGCCAGCTTCTTGACAGGACCAACTACCTGAGCGTTGTCTCGCACCTTCGCAGGGTTGTTTCCCCGCTCTCAAGAAGCCAGCCCCACTTTGAGGCACGTGACCTCCATCCGACCCAGTTTGGCAGAATCTGCCCCAGCGAAACCCCCGAAGGTCCCAACTGCGGTCTGGTGAAGAACCTCGCCTTAGCCTGCGAGTTCTCCACGGGCGTGCCGGGGGAGGAGCTCGTGCCCGTGCTTTACGAGATGGGTGTTAAGCCAATAAAGCGGGGTGTGTGAGATGGAGGCGAACGTTTACGTTAACGGAAACCTGATAGGCACCCATGAGGACCCCCTCTCCCTCGTGGAGGAGATACGGCGTGCCAGGCGTGAGGGCAGGATTTCAAAGCAAACCAACGTTGCCTACTATGCTGAGACCGAGGAGGTTTACATAAACACCGACGAGGGCAGGGCGAGGCGCCCGCTGATAGTGGTTGAGGACGGCAAGCCCTTGGTCACCGAGGAGGACATAAAGGCGGTGGAGAGGGGCGAGCTCACCTTTGACGACCTGGTGGAGCAGGGGAAGATAGAGTATCTGGACTCCGAGGAGGAGGAGAACGCCTACATAGCCATGACCCCCGAGGAGCTCACACCGGAGCACACCCACTTGGAGATAGACCCCCTGCTGATGCTCGGGGTTTGCACTTCCGTGCTGCCCTTCCCGGAGTACAACTCCTCACCCAGGAACACCATGGGTGCTGGCATGAGCAAGCAGGCTCTGGGGTTCTATGCCAGCAACTTCCGGTCAAGAACCGATACCCGCGGGCACCTCCTCCACTATCCCCAGGTGCCGCTGGTGAAGACAGACATCCTGGATGCGGTTGGCTACGATATAAGAGCCTCCGGGCAGAACTTCGTGGTGGCGGTGCTATCGTATGCGGGCTACAACATGGAGGATGCGCTGATAATGAACAAAGCCTCCATTGACAGGGGGCTGGCGAGGAGCACCTTCTTCAGAAGCTACGAGGCGGAGGAGCGCCGCTATCCAGGTGGGCAGTACGACAAGTTTGAGATACCGGCTCCTGAAATCAGGGGCTACCGGGAGGAGTCAGCCTACGCCTACTTAGGTGAGGATGGCTTAATTGAGCCCGAGAGCGAGGTGCGCTCGGGGCACGTGCTCATAGGCAAGACCTCACCCCCGCGCTTCTTAGAGGAGGTGAGCGAGTACGGGCTGCTCAGGGAGAAGCGCAGGGAGACCTCCATAACCGTGCGCCACGGCGAGGAGGGCATAGTTGACATGGTCATGCTCACCGAGAACCACAACGGCAACCGGCTGGTGAAGATAAGGGTGAGGGACCAGCGCATACCCGAGCTTGGAGACAAGTTTGCCTCAAGGCACGGTCAGAAGGGGGTGATGGGGCTCATACTGCCGCAGGAGGACATGCCCTTCACCGAGCAGGGGATAATACCTGATTTGATAATCAACCCCCACGCCATACCCTCCAGAATGACGGTGGGTCAGGTGCTGGAGATGCTGGGCGGAAAGGTGGCATGCCTGGAGGGACGCCGCGTTGACGGCACCGCCTTCTCGGGAGAGCGCGAGGAGGACCTGCGGGAGGCGCTGAAGCGTGCAGGCTTCAAGAGCACCGGCAGGGAGGTAATGTACAACGGAATGACAGGTGAGATGTTTGAGGCAGAGATATTCGTGGGTGTGGTTTACTACCAGAAGCTGCACCACATGGTGGCTGGGAAGATACACGCCCGCTCCCGCGGACCCGTGCAGGTCTTAACAAGGCAGCCAACAGAGGGCAGGGCGAGAGAGGGCGGGCTGCGTTTCGGTGAGATGGAGCGAGACTGTCTTATAGGCTACGGTGCAGCTCTGCTGCTGAAGGAGCGCCTGCTGGATGAGAGCGACAGGCATACAATGCTGGTGTGCGAGAAGTGCGGCAGCATAGCGGTGCACGACAAGACCAGGGATACAATATACTGCACGATATGCGGGAGAGAGAGCGAGGCGGCTGAGGTTGAGGTGAGCTACGCCTTCAAGCTGCTGCTGGACGAGCTTCGCAGCCTTGGAATAAACCCCAGGCTTGAGCTCGGCGATAAAGCCTGAGGAGCAGGTGAGGAGCATGAGGATAATACCAAAGAAGGTTGAGAGGATAAAGTTCGGGCTGCTCTCGCCGGAGATGATACGCAAGCTGGCGGAGGTCAAGATAGTAACCGCCGACACCTATGACGAGGACGGCTACCCCATAGAGGGCGGGCTAATGGACCCCCGCCTGGGTGTGGTGGACCCCGGCTTGCGCTGCAAGACCTGCGGCTCCCGGGTGGGCGACTGCCCGGGGCACTTCGGAAGGATTGAGCTGGCACGTCCTGTAATACACGTGGGCTACGCCAAGCTGATAAACAAGATTCTCAGGAGCACCTGCAGGGAGTGCGGCAGGGTGCTGCTGCCCGAGGAGAAGATTGAGGAGTTCCGGGAGGAGCTCAAGCGAGCCAGGAGAATCGGCAAGAGCGACGAACCCATAGTTGAGGAGCTCTTCAAGCAGGCGAGAGCCTCAAAGAGCTGCCCGCACTGCGGTGCCGAGCAGAAGGAGATAAAGTTTGAGAAGCCCACCACCTTCATTGAGGTGGTTGAGGGCAGGCAGCACAGGCTCTCACCCATAGAGGTGAGGGAGCGCTTGGAGAGAATCACCGACGAGGATGCCGAGGTCATGGGGTTTGATGTGAGCGTTGCCAGACCCGAGTGGATGGTGCTCACCGTGCTCTTGGTGCCGCCCGTCACTGTGCGCCCCTCCATCACCTTAGAGTCAGGCGAGCGCAGTGAGGACGACCTGACCCACAAGCTGGTGGACATAATAAGGATAAACCAGCGCCTGGAGGAGAACATGGAGGCTGGAGCGCCTCAGCTCATAATAGAGGACCTCTGGGAGCTGCTACAGTACCACGTCACCACCTACTTCAACAACGAGGTTGCGGGGGTGCCGCCCGCGAGGCACCGCTCGGGAAGACCCCTGAAGACCCTCGCCCAGCGCCTGAAGGGGAAGGAGGGCAGGTTCAGGAGCAACCTCTCGGGCAAGCGCGTCAACTACTCCGCCAGAACCGTAATCTCGCCAGACCCCAACCTGAGCATCAATGAGGTGGGCGTGCCCGAGATAATAGCCAGGGAGCTCACCATACCCGAGATAGTCACGCCCATGAACATTGAGCGCCTGAAGAAGCTGGTGCGCAACGGTCCGGCGAAGTATCCCGGAGCCAACTACGTGGAGCGCCCCGACGGAGCCAGGCTGAGCCTGGCGAGGGTCAGGGACATAGACGAGCTGCTGGAGAAGATTGAGCCGGGATGGAAGGTGCACCGGCACCTCATAGACGGCGACATCGTGCTCTTCAACCGCCAGCCCTCGCTGCACCGCATGAGCATAATGGCGCACGAGGTGAAGGTGCTGCCCTACAAGACCTTCCGCCTCAACCTGTGCGTCTGCCCGCCCTACAATGCCGACTTTGACGGAGATGAGATGAACCTGCACGCCATCCAGAGCCAGGAGGCAAGGGCAGAGGCGAGGGTGCTGATGCGGGTGCAGGAGCAGATTCTTTCGCCGCGCTTCGGCGGGCCAATAATAGGCGGAATCCACGACCACATCTCAGGTGCCTACCTGCTCACGCTGCCGGGGGTGCGCTTCACAAAGGAAGATGCCTTCCACCTGCTTTACGCCAGCGGGATAAAGAAGCCTCTGCCGGAGCCTGAAATCGTGGAGAATGGGAAGGAGTACTACACCGGCAAGCAGATATTCAGCCTGCTTCTGCCGGAGGACCTGAGCCTGAGGTATAAGGCAAAGGTGTGCAGGAAGTGCGAGGTCTGCAGGGAGGAGGAGTGTGAGTACGATGCGTACGTGGTAATTGAGAATGGAAGGCTCAAGTGCGGCATAATGGACGAGAAGAGCTTCGGCGCCTTCGCAGGGGTGCTGCTGGACAGGATAGTCAAGGATTACGGCACGGATGCAGCGAGGGAGTTCCTGGACAGGGTGACCAAGCTGGTTATAAACTTCATAACCTGGCGTGGCTTTTCCACGGGCATAGACGACGAGGACCTGCCGGAGGAGGCAAAGGAGAGGATTGCAGAGATTCTGGATGATGCAGAGAGAAACGTTTTTGAGCTTATAAGAGCCTACAACGACAAGATTCTTGAGCAGCTTCCGGGCAGGACCCTGGAGGAGACCCTGGAGATGCGCATAATGGAGGTGCTTAGCGAGGCGAGGGACAAAACGGGTGCAATCGCCAACGAGTACCTGGAGAGGGAGGAGAGGCGCAGGAGGCACGAGAACAGCGCCCGCATCATGGCGGTTTCGGGGGCAAGGGGCAGCCTGCTCAACCTGACCCAGATGGCAGCCTGCGTGGGGCAGCAGTCTGTGAGAGGTGAGAGAATCAAGAGGGGCTACAGCGGCAGAACACTGCCCCACTTCAAGGTGGGCGACATCTCCGCCAGAGCCAAGGGATTCGTGAGAAGCAGCTACAAGCAGGGGCTCTCACCGCTGGAGTTCTTCTTCCACAACATGGGCGGCAGGGAGGGTCTGGTTGACACGGCAGTGAGAACCTCGCAGAGTGGCTACATGCAGAGGAGGCTGATAAACGCGCTGCAGGACCTCAAGGTGGAGTACGACCACACCGTCAGAGATACCAGGGGTGTGATAGTGGAGTTCCAGCACGGCGAGGACGGAAGCGACCCCAGCAGGACTGACTGGGGGAAGATGGTGAACGTCAAGAACATAGTGGAGAAGTACGCCAGAACGGAGGCTGAGTGAGATGCTCACCAAGGAGGAGATTGATGCCAGGCTGGAGGAGCTGAAGGACAGGCTGCCTGAGAGCATACTGAAGGAGCTCAGAGAAGAGCTGCATAAGGTGAAGCTCACTGAGGAGGCGCTGGAGAGCATAATAGATGAGGTGCTGAAGCGCTACGAGTATGCGAAGGTTGAGCCTGGCGAAGCCGTGGGCGTGGTGGCGGCGCAGAGCATGGGCGAGCCCAGCACGCAGATGACCATGAGAACCTTCCACTACGCGGGCGTTGCCGAGCTCAACGTCACCCTGGGTCTGCCCAGAATTATTGAGATAGTGGATGCCCGCAAGAAACCCTCAACGCCCATGATGACCATCTACTTGGAGGAGGAGTACGCCAGGGACAGGGAGAAGGCGGAGCAGGTTGCCAGGGAGATTGAAACCCTCTACCTGGAGGACCTGCTGGAGAAGAGCGAGATTGATATAGTGCACCAGCGGGTGAACCTGTATCTGGATGAGTACGAGATGAGGCGCAGGAAGGTGGAGATGGAGGAGGTGCTGAAGAAGCTGGGCTCGGTGAAGGGTGTGAGCGTTGAGGCAGAGGATAACGTGGTGTCGGTGGTGCCGGAGAAGACTGCCACGATAAAGGAGCTCAGAAAGCTTGAGAACCGCCTCAAGGGCATACACCTCAGGGGAATCAAGGACATACGCAGGGTGGTGCTGCGAAGGGAGGGCGATGAGTACGTTATATACACCGAAGGCTCAAACCTGAAGGATGTGCTCAGGATTGAGGGTGTGGACATTACAAGAACCAAGACAAATGATATTACAGAGATTCAGCGTGTGCTCGGCATAGAGGCTGGGAGGAATGCCATAATAAATGAAATCCTGGATACCCTGAATGAGCAGGGGCTGCAGGTGGATGTGAGGCACCTGATGCTGGTGGCTGATATGATGGCGGTGGATGGCACCATAAAGGCTATAGGCAGGCACGGCGTGAGCGGTGAGAAGGCGAGCGTGCTTGCCAGAGCAGCTTTTGAAATCACCGTTGACCACCTGCTGCATGCAGCGGTTGCGGGGGAGTACGAGGAGCTTGAGGGTATAGTTGAGAACGTTATCGTGGGGAGACCCGTGAAGCTGGGCACGGGAATGGTGGAGCTTGTGATGCGCAGGGAGCTTGAGGAGGCTAAGGAAGCCAGGGAGGCTGAGTAGATGGAGCTGGAAAGGGCTATCAGGCAGGCGGTTGACACAGGAAAGGTGCTGCTGGGCACGAAACAGAGCCTGCAGGCGGTGAGGAACGGCGAAGCTAAGCTGGTGGTGGTGGCAGCAAACTGCCCGCCGGATGCTAAGGATGACCTGATGCGCTACGCAGGGCTTGCAGGGGTGCCGGTTTACGAGTACGGAGGCTCGGGAATTGAGCTGGGTGCGGTGTGCGGCAAACCCTATGTGGTGAGCATGCTGGCGGTGATTGAGGCGGGGGATTCTGATATTCTTGAACTCGGTAGGGGGAGAAAATAATGGAGCTGAAGCTCTCCGCCAGGGAGATAAGCTACATCGCCCTTTTTGAGAGCATGACTGGTGCGGTTGTAAAGGACTGTGTGGTTGATGAGAACGACAGCAGGGTGACCTTCATAGTGAGGAAGGGTGATATGGGAATGGCGATAGGCAGAAGAGGTGTGAACGTGCAGAGGGTGGCGAAAGCCATAGGCAAGAGGGTTGAGGTGGTGGAGCACAGCTCAGACCCGGCCGAGTTCGTCGCCAATGTGCTGCGTCCCCTCAGGGTGGAGAGCGTTGAGGTTGACCGGGAGATGAAGCAGATAAGGGTCAGGCTGAACATGGATGAGAGGGAGAGGCTGAAGAGAAGGATGCTGGAGAGGGTGAGGGAGATTGTGAGAAGGCACCACAATATGGATGTTGTGTTAGTGTGAGGTGATGCAGGTGGCGAAGAAGCCCACAGGCGAGTTCACTGCAAGGAAACTGAGGCTCCGCAGGAAGGAGTTTCGCTGGAGTGATCCGAAGTACAAGCGCAGGGTGCTCAGGCTCAAGGAGAAGTCCAACCCCCTCGGTGCAGCGCCCATGGCGAGGGGTATAGTCATAGAGAAGGTGGGCGTTGAGGCAAAGCAGCCCAACTCAGCCATCAGAAAGTGTGTTAAGGTGCAGCTCATAAAGAGCGGACGCCAGGTTACCGCCTTCGCTCCCGGCAACGGTGCGATAAACTTCATTGACGAGCACGATGAGGTGCTGATAGAGGGCATAGGCGGCAGGCAGGGCGGAAGCATGGGAGACATACCGGGGGTTCGCTTCAAGGTTATAGCGGTAAACGGCGTCCCCCTGAGGGAGCTGGTGCGCGGACGCAGGGAGAAGCCTGTAAGGTGATGAGGAGATGTTCAAGGTGTTCGGCATCTGGGATACTTCAGAGGTGGAGGTGCGGGACCCCAGCCTGAGGGCATACATAAACCTGCGCCCCGTGCTGGTGCCCCACACCATGGGCAGGCACTTCCGGCAGTTCGGCAAGGCAGAGGTGCCGATAGTTGAGAGGCTGATTAACAAGATGATGGTCACAGGGCATGAGGGCAAGAAGCACAAGCGCACCTCCGGCAGGAACACCAGCAAGAAGATACTCGCCTCCGACATCGTTAAGGAGGCGCTGATGCTCGTGGAGAAGCGCACCAAGAAAAACCCCATCCAGGTGCTGGTGGATGCACTTATAAACGCGGGACCCAGGGAGGAGACCACCAGGCTTAAGTACGGCGGGATAGCCTACCACCAGAGCGTTGACGTCGCCCCGCAGCGCAGACTTGACCTGGCTCTCAGGTTCATAGCCATAGGTGCTGCAAGGCAGGCTTTCAAGTCCAAGAAGAGCATAGCCCAGGCTCTGGCGGATGAGATAATAGCGGCTGCGAATTATGACATGAAGTGCTACTCCATCTCCAAGAAGGAGGAGATTGAGCGCATAGCGAAGGCGGCGAGGTAGGGATATGGCGAAGAGGGACGAGCTTGTACGGCAGATTCAGGAGCTCATGCGCAAGCCCGAGCAGATACGCAACATGGGGATAGTGGCGCACATAGACCACGGCAAGACCACGCTGAGCGATAACCTGCTTGCAGGTGCGGGTATGATGAGCTACGAGCTTGCTGGCAAGCAGCTGGTGCTGGACAGCGATGAGCTTGAGCAGCAGCGCGGCATCACCATAGACGCTGCAAACGTGAGCATGGTGCACAGCTACCGGGGAGAGCGCTACCTGATAAACATGATTGACACACCAGGACATGTGGACTTCGGAGGCAATGTCACAAGAGCCATGCGCGCCGTGGATGGCGTGATAGTGGTGGTTTGCGCGGTGGAGGGGATAATGCCCCAGACAGAGACGGTGCTGCGGCAGGCGCTGAAGGAGCGCGTGAAGCCCGTGCTCTTCATAAACAAGGTGGACAGGCTGATAAATGAGCTCAGGCTGAGTCCAGATGAGATGCAGCGCAGGTTCATGGAGATTATCACGGAGTTCAACAAGATTGTCAGGGGGATGGCGCCTGAAGAGTTCAGAAGCGCCTGGCAGGTGAATGTGGAGAAGGGCAGCGTTGCCT
>JALSIP010000037.1 GCA_026989875.1 archaeon | reverse complement strand
CGGCACCAGCAGCAGCGGATACAGCAGCCCGAGCTCCAAGTTGCCCAGCAGGGGCACGGAGATGCTGCTCTCTCCAGCGTTTACCGCCATCATGGGCAGCGCAGCAGCTAAGGTGAGCAGGGGCTTCTGCCAGCGCTTAAGACCAATCTTCCAGCCAAGAAGGTCGTCCATCAAACCAATGCAGAAGATTATCAGCACGGTTGCGAGCGCCGCCAGGGTGTAGAGCAGGTGCTCGCCCCTGCCCAGGTAGAAGGTGCTCAGGGCTATGTAGTACAGCACTCCAGCCACAAACCCGCTCACCACCGCTATCCCCCCCATCTCCGCCACTTCAGGCTTTGCATACTTGTTCATGTCTTTTCCGACTATGCCCAGCCTGTGGGCGGTGGGAATCCACCATTCAGCCACCGCAACCGTAACCAGCAGGCTTACTATAAAAGAAAGCAGAATCAGCAGCTCCATGGAAACCTCTAACCCGCAGGCGGATATAAATAGCTAACGGATAAGCTTGCTCACTCTCTGGGCTCAGAGAAGAACCTGTGCTCGCACTCTCTGGAGCAGAAGTCCCTGTGGGAGGGTATCGCCGCACCGCAGTGAAGGCACCGGAACTCTCCAAAACCAAAGTGGCTGAGCTTCCTCACCACCATCTTTCCACTCCCAACAACACCACTCAGAAAGCTCCTCCCATATTAACTTTTCCTTTCCCCCAGCAGAACACGCAGCTCCTCAACATTCTCCGGGTGCACGCTCCTCCTGCGCCTGTCCACGGCTATGCCGAGACCGCGTGCCTGCTCGGCGGTTATACCTGCCTGCTCAAGCTCACCTAAGCTGTAGCCCTTTCCCTCCGCCAGCCTGCTCTTACGTTTTACCAGCGCCCTCTTCATCAACCCCTGCACATTCACAAAAACGTGGTAAAACATATTTGCAAGATTGTAGGGCGTGTGCATCCATAGACACAAACTATATATATTACAAGTGGGTTAAGTTAGGGTTGTGACAATCCTCATCAATTTCTTGGAGTGGGCAGAGTATGGCGGAGAGAAGTGAAGGTGGTGCGGAAGATATTGTGAGCAGGCTGGAGGCTCTCAGGAGGCGAGCGCCTCCGAGAGGGGAGGCAGCCGCACCCCCTCCACCTGAGGACAGGAGGAGAAGGCTGTACAGAGCGGTTGGTGTGGCAGTGGTGGTGCTCTTAGTGGTGGGGATATTCCTCGCGGGATACAAGTTTGCGATAAAGCCCATGATTGAGAAGCAGAGGAAGGCAGAGGAGGAGGCTATGAAGAAGCAGCAGGAGCTCATGCAGACGAAGGCTCAGAAGATTGCGGAGATTGAGCGTGCCTTCAGCGGGCTCCCCGAGAGGTACTACGGCAACACCAAGGCGGTTCTGCGGCAGCGGGTGGAGGCGGCTCGCACCGTTCAGGAGGTTAAGCTGGTTGACGTCTCAACTCCCGCCACCGAAGCCTGGAGGAGCTACCTGCTGGACGAGGCTGAAGCGAAGCGCAAAGCCTTCGGCGAGGAGAAGATCGTGATGATCGCCGGCAATGACACCTACAAGGGCTACAGCGCCATAACCTCCGCCATCTCCGTGCTTGAATATCCTGTGCTCAGCAAGGCGATTGTTGAGAAAATGCGCACCATCTTCGTACCTGTGAGGCTCTCCAGGGAGCAGGCAGCCGGCGGCTTTGGCATGCCCGGGGATTACGTGAGCATATACTATGAGAACGGCTCAAGCTCTGTGCCCTTAGTCACGGACGCCAAGATAGTGGCGGTGCTCAGAGCAACCTCCCAGATAAACCTGAATGAGAATGAGAACAGGCTTGTTGCCGGGCAGGGTGGCGAGGCTAAGGGTGAGGGCTCTGTGTCAACCGGCGGTGTTGGCTCGCTCACGGGGCCCATAAGCATAGGCATGAAGCAGAGCACCGCAACCACCACCTACACCGTTGATCTAAGCGAGGTGCAGCGCGCCGCCGCTGCGAGCAAGATTGAGCAGGAGTACATAGAGAAGGTTCTCAAGGACTACGGCATAAGGCTGAGCAGGCTTGAGATAGAGTCCCAGCTCGGCAACTTTGATGAGGAGTATCTTATACTTCTGGAGGTCAGGGAGGAAGAGGCAAGGGCTCTGATATCCAGGTACCTCTCAGGAGACAGGGACAAGCTGATGATGGTGCTCTCAAAGGCTCCCGGGTGGGTGGCAGAGGAGAGGTGAGAGCACGGTGAGAGCTCTTCTGGCTCCCCTTCTGCTTTCACTCTTCCTCGCCCTGCTCATCTCTGCGGCAGCTCATGCAGAAGAGGTGGGGCTGGAGATACCGGGTTACTCCACTGCGGAGTGTGCGGTTCCAGGAAGTGTGACGAGCTACGTTGAGGCAAGGATTGAGAACAGGGGTTTCTACAGGGTCTTTGTGGCTCTGCCTGAGGGCTGGAGCATAGACATGACCGAGTACCAGGTTTACTCCTACCCTGTCAGGAAGTACGGGCTCTGGCGCATATACGGTGAGGGGAAGGATGCCATAGTGCCGGAGAGGGACCTCTACACCCTGGAGGGGCTGTGGGCAAAGGCTCCAGCCACGGTGAATGGCAGAACCGGCTGGTACCTCAAGCCCAACGAGGGGCTGAGGATAAAGCTCCTGAAGCTCACCCTGCCGGGTGGCGAGGGCAACGTCTTTGACCCGCTTAAGGTTGAGGAAAGGTATGAGGGGCTGGTGGTCAGGAGCTGGTACCAGGAGTTTGAGTTTTCTCCGCCTGCCACCGGCTGGGTTTGCTCACCCTGGAGCGTTAAGGGTGCGACCCTGGTTGAAGCCTACCCCGCGCCCTACTCCGAGAAGGGCAGGGCTTTAACCTGGGACAAGAGCTACTATGCAGAGGGTCCGAAGGGGGCGAGGCTGGTTTATGAGCCAGATGTGCCTGCCTGGGACGAGTGGCTGCCCCTGAAGAACTCCTTAGCCTACTCCTTGGTGAGCATCCCCATAATGGACATGCCGGCAGAGGAGTACACTCAGCCACCCGAGCCAAACCTCTGGCTGATCTGGGACACGCAGAAGTACCGCACCGACGTAATCAGGTACGCCTTTGAGTGGAAGCGGGGCGAGAAGCTCAGAGGCGTGGTTCTGAGCCGGGACGACACCAAGAGCGTACCCTCCTGGATGGAGCTGTTCTGAGCATGCAGCGCACCCCCACTCCCAGGGAGAGGTGTGCCTTTGAGGCGGGTATAAAGCTGGGTGCGATTTTCCATCAGTTCATGGGCACGCCGGTGAGCGAGAATTCCAAGGAGAGCCTTGAAGAGGCTATACGCAGGGCTGTGCTCAACCAGCCCTACGTGGTTGACGCCAGGGTGAGGATAAGGGAGGAGGCGCTGCGAGAGGCGAGCACCAACAGCTTTGGCTACGCCTCGCTCTCGCCGGAGATGCTGGAGGTGGAGGTGTGGATAGAGCACAGAAGCGTGAGGTGCTGCGGCAGGCTCGCCTACAGCAGCGAGAGCCGCTATCCCGAGATGTGGGTTGAGTTTGAGTAGCCTCTCACGAGCTCTGCGAGGGCGCTTGTAAAGGCTGGCGAATCATTAAGCGCCCTGCATCTGTGGAGCTTCACTCCCAGCCTCGCCGCGAGCGCCGAGTACTCAACATCAATGTCATAGAGGGTCTCCAGGTTGTCAGCCACAAAGCTCACCGGCACCACCAGCACCTCCCCTGCTCCGCTCCCTGCGGCTTCCCTCAGCACCTCCTTCAGCT
>JALSIP010000036.1 GCA_026989875.1 archaeon | reverse complement strand
TCCTGCGGATAATCCAAGGGACCGAAGCACAGCACGTCTGTATTCGCTATGGGCTCGCCCCACACACCTAAGATGTCCCTTATCACGCCCCCCACCCCCGTGGCTGCCCCGCCGAAGGGCTCCACCGCGCTGGGGTGGTTGTGGGTCTCCACCTTGAAGGCTACCGCATAGTCGCCCTCAAAGTCCACTATGCCCGCGTTGTCCTCAAAAACCGAAAAGCACCACTCAGGAGAGAGCTCCTCGGTTACCCTTGCAATGGTGCTCTTCAGCAGGCTGTCTATGAGCTCGCCCTCGTACTCTATTACCCCCCTGAAGGTCTTGTGCACGCAGTGCTCGCTCCAGGTCTGCGCGAAGGTCTCAAGCTCCACATCTGTCGGCTCCCTGCCCAGAGAGCGGTAGTACCTCTGAATGGCGAGCATCTCCTCGGCGCTAAGCGCGAGCTGCCTCTCCCTGCTCAGCCTGAGCAGCTCATCCTGAGAAGCTCCGAGAATCGGCACCCTCTCGGCAGGCAAGGGCTAATCCACCCTCCTTATCTCGTACTCCTGGCTCACGGGGTTGGCGAGCAGCCGCCTGCACATCTCCTCCACCTCCTCCCGCGTGCACTCGCCTTCAATTATGAAGAGCTTGGCGGTGCGCACCTCTGCGACGCACCCGTAGCCCAGCATCTCCAGGGCATCCCTGGCAGTCTCACCCTCGGGGTCCTGCACGCCCCGCCTGTAGGCTACCCTCACCTCCCATCTCAACCGCCGCACCTCCTGGATATGGCTATTATGTCGCTGAGTATGGCGCTCTGCGTCTCTATGGCACCAGCCCCCTTGCCTATCACCGTTATTCTGCCCGCAACGTCGCACTCCAGCATCGCCACGTTCAGGGCGCCGCCAACGTTCAGGGGGTGAGACTCGGGCACCAGGCGGGGAGCCACCTCCAGCCTGGAATCCCTGACCTCGCCGATGAGCTTTATCACGTACCCCCTCTCCTTCGCCAGCCTCACCGCCTCGGGGGTTATCCTGGTTATGCCCCGCACCTTAACATCTCCGAATCTTGCTCGCATCCCCATGACGGCATTCGCCAGTATCACCAGCTTGCTGGCTGTGTCTATGCCCTCTATGTCGTAGGTGGGGTCAGACTCCGCATATCCCAGCTCCTGGGCTTCCTTCAGCACAGCTTCATAGCTTGTACCCTCAGAGGTCATCCTGCTGAGTATGTAGTTGGTGGTGCCGTTCAGTATCCCCTCTATCGCCACCACCCTGTCGCCGCTCAGCGTCTCCCTGGCGAGGTTTATCACGGGCATGGCGCCGCCAACGCTGGCTTCAAACCTGAACTCCACACGCCTGCGCCGCGCTTCCTGCACCAGCTTCCAGTACTCCAGCGCCAGCGGACCCTTGTTGGAGGTGACCACGTGCTTCCCGGCTCTGAAGGCTTCAAGCATGTGGCTCATGCCCGGCTCGCCGTTCTTTATGTTGGAGGGCGTCGCCTCAACCACAAGCTCAGCCTCTATCTCGCGTATAGCCTCCACCCCGCTCATCTCCTCCGCGCCCGGGTAGTCTATAACCCCACGCCTGCACCTCTCCAGCGCTAACCTGAGGTCTATGCCATCCCCGCTGTAGGCGGTGCCTGTGATGTCGGTTATGGAGACAACGCTGAGCTCAATCCCGTACCTCTGCCTGAGCTCACCGCACTTGCGCAGCAGCACCTCTGCCAGACCCCTGCCTATGACACCAAAGCCTATAATCTGAAGCCTCGTGGCTCACACCTCCAGGCTTCTCACTATCTCAAGCTTCTTCTCCCTTGCAATCTCCTCAATTGCAGCCATAAGCTTTTCTGTGTCCGTCCCCTGGGACACCTCTATGCTCACTATCGCCGATGACTCAGCCTCGGGATGGGTCATGGCAAGGCTCAGGTCAGAGACCAGCACGCCCTCTATGGCGTTCAGCCTGTCTATGGTGTCCCGCAGGTCGGTGTCCACCACGTGCCCTATCAGCAGGAGGGTGAGCCGCTCCTTGCGCACGTCCTCGCCAACCCTGGCTATGCCGATGCCCCTGCTCTTCAGCTCCTCCAGTATCACCTCCAAGGTCTCCCTGTCGTGCACGTCCATAACCAGGTGCACGCACAGCCGACGCGAGGGGCGCTTCTCGTCCCTTATGTGCACTATGCTTATTATATTTCCTCCGTGCTTTGAAATCGGCTCAAGTGCCCTGAGAAGCTGCCCGGGAGTGTCCTCAAGCTCAACATCCAGACTTATCCTCATCCATCATTCCCCCAGAAGGATGAAAAGAGGTTACCTTCAGAGCCGCCGCCCTCTCCCTTCTTCCTGTCCATCTCACGCGAGAACTTGAGCAGGGTGCCGTAGTCCTCAAGCAGGTGCTCTAAGCTGTGGAGCGCCACGCTCTGGGTGAAGCGCTTGTGAATCTCGTAAACCTCTCCTGTAAACCTCTTAATCCACCCCTTCATGTCCATAAATTCTTCATGCTCGGTTATTGAAAACAGAAAATCTTTGGTTAAGTACCCGCAGAAGTCCATGAGAAACGTCTGAACCACGTACCTGCAGGCGTAGCTGTCACGGTCCATGCCAGAGATTATGCCTATGAAGCTCCTGAGCTGCTCCCTCACGTCTTCGCGGCTGTTTATGTCCCTGAAAAACCTGTAGCCCCGGCGAAGTGCCGTGAACTCGCCGCCGCCACGGGAGGAGGTCTCTGCCTCATAGGCGCTGAGCGCCTGCCGGAACTCCTCCTCGCCAAACATGCTGATGAGTGGGGAAAGCTGCGATATATATTTGACGGCGCCACACACTTTCGCCAAAAGGCTTATATACTGGCAAGTTAGATGGTGGTTAAACAAGCAGGGAGGTAGCATCCATGGAGCTGGTAAGCGAGAACAAACTGGGTGTGGCAAAGGGCACGGATGTGGAGAAGGAGGTGGACATGAACTTCAGGGGTGAGTGCACAGAAGTGGGGCTCTACTTGGCAATGGCGAGGGTTGCGATGCGTGAGGGCTATCCAGAGGTGGCGCTTGCACTGGAAAAGATAGCCTGGGAGGAGGCACAGCACGCCGCTGTGTTTGCGGAGATGAATGGACTGGTGAGCGGCAGCACCAGGGAGAACTTGGAGAAGATGCTGGGGGGCGAGCAGGGAGCGAACAAAGGCAAGCGCGAGGCTGCGCTCAAGGCAAAGGAGGCAGGCATTGACGAGGCGCACGACTTCTTTGACGTCTCCGCCAGGGACGAGGCGAGGCACGCCAGGATTCTGAGAGCGCTGCTGGACAGGTACTTTTAGAACGCGCCGGGGGGCTCTGCCGGAGCGCCCCGGCATGCTCTACATCCTGTACTGTTACCACTTTTCAATTTCTGCGTAGTCCACTTCCAGTGCTGCGTCTCTCGTTCTCAATCCTGTCATTCCTTCTGGGTGTGAGGTCAGGTTATCAAACTGTGCTATTATAATTTCGTTATCTGGTGGTTCGTTCATGTATTAACCCCACCCCACTTCCACTTAGACAGAATCATTCAAAACCTTTAAAATTTAAATATTTCGTCGGGACTTTATATCCACTACACTGTAATTTTCAATGCTAAAATTTTCACTTTTATAATTCATTGTAACTCAAAATTAACTGTGTTATCTGGAAATTATTTCGCCTCATGTTGTTACCTCCTTCTCAGCCCAGGACATAAAATTTCCGAGGATGAAAGGCTGCAGTGACTCGTAGAATCTCTTAGCTGGTG
>JALSIP010000035.1 GCA_026989875.1 archaeon | reverse complement strand
GGCAAAGTCAGAGGAGTCAAAAACAGCAGAGTCACCTTCACGGTGAGCAGTGATGTAGTCATTGGTGTGATAGAACTTGGAGAGACCAGACAAACAAGAAGTACAGTGGGAGGGTGGTTCACGTTATCTATAGCTCAGAAATGCTCAGAGACATCACAAACGCCACTCCCGTCCCGCTGGATGGTGATGCGATGAGCCACATTAACCTAAAAACAGTGAACTCCACAGTAGAGGATACACTTTCAGGGACATTATCAGCTACTACCATAGATTTGCTGGCGGGATATGACACGGAGTTTAAAAATGAGTTTTCCAACCCAACAGCAGAGATCGCCAGCATGATAGCCAGCATAAACGATGCATACGCTCCAGCAGGAGTGCAGCTCTCCATTAAGAGTTATTCCAACATACCCAATGGGGATTGCGGGAGTGTTCTTGGAAGCTTCTTTGGCAGAGCCAGCAGCGACAGAGACAACACTAAAAGCGATTTAGCTTTTCTCTTCTCGGGCAAGAACTTTGACGGACAAGCTGGTGGTTGTTCCTACGGATACTGTGGTGGGAGCGCATGGTGCGGATTTGCAGGTGCCCAGATGATAGCCGAACCCGGAACCCGTTACACTGCAAGTTTTAGGGACAGGTGCATTCTGACCGCTCATGAAACAGGGCATAACTTTGATGCAGGACATCAGGATAACACAAACCCAAATTATGCAAGAGCATACCACTGGAAGTACATTCATGGGCACTGGCTGGGTCGGTGGAATGCAGCTTGAGTTCTCAGACAGAAACAATCACGGAGACCCCACTCACGACAATATCAGAAGGATTTCCGAGACAAAAACCACCGTTGCAGGGTACAGATAGGGGGCGGCTAAATAATGAGGCAAATTTATCTGATAATTTCAGCGGTTCTTATCCTGTTAGTGGTCAGTCTGTGGCTGTTCAGCACTCCGATACCATACAAATTCCTGGTTAAACCACAGCATGGAAACCTTACTCTTACGGTGGTGCCGGAGAAAACCCGCATTAACGAGGGAGAGGCATTTGATGTTGCGTTTATGCTGGAGAACCATGGTAAGAACTCTATCAATATCTGGAAGCCGGAGTGGCTTGTGAACTATGACATAGCCTTCTACTATCTGAATGGCACACCAGTTCCAAAATATCACTGCCCTCTTATTCAGAGGGTGCAGATGACAGATAAAAACCTGATAGAGCTGAAGCCAGGACAGGCACTGAAATTTGTTCTTAAAGCAGACGTCTGGAGAAACTGCTGGATTCTGAAGAAGGGAGAGTACCTGCTGAAGGCGGCTTACTTCACAGGAAATCCTGAAAATGAGAGGATAACAAAGCCCTACTGGATGGGCAGGGTAGAATCCGGTGGAGTGAGGGTGGTTGTGGAGTGATGGTTCAGCAGGGTCTGCAGAAATGTAGAAGCAGGGTGCTCGCCATGTGCATGCCGTGCAGGTGCTCAGCATGAGCACGTGTCAAACCCCCTAATCTGGCTTACACTACAACCAAGCACACCCCGGAGCTCAGGAGAGTCTAACCCCGGCACTGAGAAAAAGCTTGGAAGCTCTGCAGCATGCGGGTGGGTGAGAATATCCTAAGGTTGAGAGCACCATTGAGCCGGAGACAAATTTTTTATGCTCTGGCAGACATACATGCTACCCGGTGAGGAGATTATGGAGGAGTACAGAATATTTGCCGCGCTTGTTGCTGCTCTCGCTCTTCTTCCCGGGGTTCACGCAGGGGAGGCAGATTTCTATGTTGTGGGCGTATCCCCGCAGGTGCTCATCCCTGGAGAGGCAACAGCCGTAAACCTGAGCATTGCCAATCTTGGCACAGACTATGCGCTGTACGTTTACACCGTGGTTGAGGTGCCACAGCAATCGCCTGTAAAGGTGGTGGGTGCAGCCAAGAAGTATGTGGTAAAGCGTGCTGAGGAGGGCGAGCCCACCATGTACTTCGGGGCGATACTGCAGAACCAGAGGTTCACGGTGAGCTACACCCTGAGCGTGGACGAGGATGCAGAGCCCGGCACCTATCAGCTCCCCCTGAGGATAAGCTGGGTTACGTCCAGGGGTGAGCGGGTGGAGCAGCAGACCAGCTTTGGAGTGGTGGTGAGGGGCGAACCCGGGCTGGTTCTGCGCAGCGTTAACATAAGCCCGGAGAGGCTCTACCCGGACACCGAGTTCATGCTCACCCTTGCGGTTGAGAACACCGGCACTGCCGACGCCACCAACACCAGGGTTGAGCTTGTGCTTCCTGATGACATAAAGGGTGAGAGGAGCAGCTACCTCGGCACCCTGAAGCGGGGCGAAGTAGCCACCGCCACCTTTGCCCTGCGCTCGGGCGGCTCGGGTGAAAGAGCCCTGGTAATAAAGCTGAGCTCTGACGGCTGGCAGGATGAGGAGAGGGTGAAGCTCTACGTGTCAGAGAAAAAGCCGCCAGAGCTTGAGATTGCCGGCCTTGACACCTCCCCTGCAGAGCTCGTGCCAGGCAGGAGCTTCACCCTGTCGCTGCAGCTTGAGAACATAGGCGAGCAGGAGGCAAGGGCGGTTAAGGTGGTGCTTGAGCCTCCTGGGTGGCTGAGGGGGAGCTCGGTCTCCTACTTGGGCACGATTAAAGAGGATGACACCGCCACCGCCATATTTGACCTGGAGCTCTCTCAGACTGCCCCGCCCGGAGAGCAGAGCATACCGGTTAAGGTCTATTACCTGGACGAGACCGGCAGGCAGAGGGAAGAGGGCATGAGAATCGCCCTCAGCATAACCAGCCCGCGTGAGGGCAGGCACCTCTACCTCCTGCCAGCAGGGGCGGTGCTCATAGTGCTCCTCCTGCTGTGGCGCAGACGGCGTAAAAGCGCCGAGGTGTAGGGGGTTGGAATGGCAATCTCCCTCAGGGATGTGGTCAAGAGGTACCGCACGGGGAAGGTGGTGGTTGAGGCGCTGCGCGGGGTCACGCTGAATATTCCTAAGGGGGAGTACGTCTCGGTAATGGGACCCTCCGGCAGCGGCAAGAGCACGCTCATGAACCTGATGGGGGCGCTGGACAAGCCCACCTCTGGCAGCGTGAAGATTGACGGCATTGAGCTCTCAACCCTCAGCGACTCCGAGCTTGCCGGCGTGCGGCGCAGGAAGGTGGGGTTTGTGTTCCAGCAGTTCAACCTCATCAGCAAGCTCACCGCCCTGGAAAATGTAGCCCTGCCCATGTGGTTTGCGGGTGTGGGGAGGAGCAGGAGGATGCGCAGGGCGAGGGAGCTGCTTGAGCTGGTCGGCCTGGGAAGCAGGATGCACCACAAGCCCAGCGAGCTCAGCGGCGGCGAGCAGCAGCGTGTAGCAATTGCCAGAGCGCTGGCAAACCAGCCCGAGATAATACTTGCGGACGAGCCCACCGGCAACCTGGACACCGCCTCCGGCATGGAGGTTATAAGGCTGCTGGAGGAGCTGAACGCCCAGGGGCGAACCTTGGTGGTGGTCACCCACGACACAGACTTCGGCAGGCGTGCCAGAATGCGGGTGAAGATGAGGGACGGCAGGGTGCTGGAGGTGGAGAGGTAGTGCTTGACTACCTGGGCTACTCCCTGCGCACACTGATGCACCACAAGCTCAGGAGCTTCCTCACGCTGCTGGGGGTGATAATCGGGATAATGGCTATAGTCTCCATGGTGTCCGTGGGCTCTGGCATGGAGGAGAGCCTCAGAAAGCAGCTTGAGGTGCTGGGCAGC
>JALSIP010000034.1 GCA_026989875.1 archaeon | reverse complement strand
CGGAACCCGCTGGAGGTTCCGATGGTTGCTGGAGGTATCGGAACCCGCTGGAGGTTCCGATGGTTGCTGGAGGTATCGGAACCCGCTGGAGGTTCCGATATTGGTATGGGGCCGCTGAGATTTGAACTCAGGTCACCAGCACCCCAAGCTGGGAGGATAGACCAGGCTACCCTACGGCCCCTTAGCATGCATGCTCTCCATGAACTCTCCCTGGCTGAGGAGCATCCTTCTGCAGCAGTAGCGCTCAACTCCCAGCGAATCCAGCACCTCTTTCGGGTTCTCCTTCTGCTCCACCCTGCGCCTGAACTCCTCGTACTTGTCAGCCACCACTGCACCGCAGCTGAAGCACCTCACCGGTATCAGCATAGCCTTCACCTGTAGGACTTCTGGAACCTTGCTCTTGCGCCGCGTCCGCCGTACTTCTTGGGCTCGGCTCTTCTGGCGTCGCCCTTTATTATGCTCCTGTCGTAGCTCATGAACCTTGCTCTCAGCTCTGCATCACCCGTGTACTCAACCAGCGCCCTGCCGATGGCGGTGCGCACAGCTTCTGCCTGTCCCATGAAGCCTCCTCCTCTCACCGTAACATCAATATCCACCTTATCCCTGAGGTCCCCGGCTAAGTAGAGCACCTCCATGATCTTGAGTCTTGCCATCTCCGGCTCCAGAATCTCCACCGGCACCTTGTTTATTCTAACCCTGCCCTTGCCCGGCTTTACCGTGGCTCTTGCGATTGCGGTCTTGCGCTTGCCGGAAGCGTTAACAACCTTCATGACACCACCTCAGAACCTCGCCCCTAAGTGTCTGCTGAGCTCCTCCAAGGTGACGTACCTCGGCACCTTCAGCTTCCTGTAGCTTGCCTCGCTGAAGCTCAGCTTCTCAGCCTCCCTGTACTCCTCTGGTGTTCCTATGTAAACCTTCAGCCTCTTGAAGGCGCTCCTCCCTCTGCCCTGCTTGTAGGGAAGCATGCCTCTGATCGCCCTCTTGAGTATCATCTCGGGTCTCCGCGGGTAGTGCGGACCATGCCTGCGCGGGTTGACTATGCTCTTCCTCTCCCTTCTTGCCCTGTACTTTGCAAACACGCTCTCCCTGCTGCCCGAGATCACCGCCCTCTCGGCATTGACCACCACCACCTCCTCCCCCTCAAGCAGCATCTTTGCCACCCTGCTGGCGAGCCTTCCCAGTATCATGCCAGAAGCATCAACCACCTTCATGTTATCTACTCCATAACCTTTACACCCTTAGCGCCGCCCTTCATGAGCTCCTCTAAGCTGATGCACCTGCCCCCGGCGGCGGTTATCTTCCTCACCGCGCTCTCCGAGAAGGCGAGCGCCGCCACCGTTACGGCATGCGATATTCTGCCCGCGCCCAGCACCTTCCCGGGCACCGCCACGGTGTCTCCCTCCTTAGTGTACCTTGCGATTCTGCTCACATTAACCTCAGCTCTGTTCCTCCTGGGCTTAGCCAGCCTCTCCGCCAGGTCTCTCCAGACTGCCTGCGATGAGCTGTGGGTGAGCCTTGCAAGCTCTGTTATGAGCCTCTGAAGGTTCGGGTTGGTGCTCCTGCTCTTCCTCATTTTTCAGCCTCCTGGGGGTATGTAGTGCGGGGGAAGGGATTTGAACCCTCGCACCCACTTAGGGACAGGACCCTCAATCCTGCGCCTTTGACCACTCGGCCACCCCCGCATCTCGCTATCACTACAGTAATGCTATCATCCTCTCAGCTTTTTTGGAGATGCACCTGCACGCCTGTCTGAGCACCTCCAGCGGGGGGAGAGCGCCGGTGCTCTCTATGGTGAATATGAATCTGCTGTCAGAGGCTCTGAGCTCTATGGCATTCTCCCTGCACTCCTGCACGCAGGCTCTGCACAGGATGCACCTCTCCACCTCCTCTGCTCTCGCTCTGCTGCCGTCCAGCTTCATTATACCCCTGGGGCACACCTCCACGCAGTCTCCGCATGCGGTGCAGCTCTCCAGCACCTCAACCTCCGGGTAGTACTTGTAGCCCACCACCGCAGCCTGCCACTTGGCGTGCTCTCTGCCCCTGCCCAGCACCGCCTCTGCCTCAAGCTTCAGCCTCTGTCCCTCTGCCAGCTTCACTATGGGTATCCCGGGCATGGGTGTCATCTCAGGGTCGGGTGAGCGCAGGTCGTGAGAGTAAACCATTCGCTCGCCCTCAGCCTCTAAGGAGAGCGTCAGCGTGCAGCTCGCGCAGCCCTCGCCGCCGCAGGAGCATTCCTCTCTGAGGTTCAGCCTGCTCAGGTCGGTGCGTATGGGCACCAGCCCTAAGCGGTGAGCAAGGATTTCGTCGTAGAGCGGGGAGGTGTTCTCGTAGATTATCACATCCTCAATCGCAAGCGTTGGCACCTCTGCAATCATCGCCCTGCGCAGCGCATTCGCATAAGCAGGGCTGGAATCGCTGAGCACAACTCTTGCCCTCCTATCATCTGCGCTGAGCACCTTCAGCTCCAATTCACACTCTCCTCCCGCGTCTGCCACCCTTCCTCTTGGTGCCATCGTGGGGGATGGGGGTGACATCCTCAATCCTGCCTATCTTCAGCCCCGCTCTGGCAAGCGCCCGTATCGCCGGCTGCGCTCCCGGTCCCGGGGTCTTGGGTCCGCTTCCCCCGGGTGCCCTGACCTTTATGTGCACCCCCACTATGCCCTTCTCCATCGCCTCCTCAGCCGCCCGCATTGCAGCCTGCATGGCAGCGTAGGGGGAGGACTCATCCCTGTGGGCTCTCACTATCCTTCCACCGGACCACCTGCTTATGGTCTCGGCGCCCGTGAGGTCGGTTATGTGGATGATGGTGTTGTTGAAAGACGAGTAGATGTGCGCAATTCCCCAGTGCTCCTTCTTCTTGGCGCTCATGCGCTCACCTCCTCAGCCGCGGTGGCTGGCTTGAGCGCGGCAACAGGTGAACCCTCCACGTAGGTTATGGTGTTCTCCTCCTCCCTGGGCACTAAGTAGCTCGGGGCTGTAACCTTTCTGCCGCCCACGCTGATGTGCCCGTGCACTATGAACTGCCTCGCCTGCTTAATCGTGTGCGCCAGCCCCTTCCTGTACACCAGCGTCTGCAGCCTGCGCTCCAGTATATCCCTCACGGTAAGCGAGAGGATGTCATCAAGCACAGTATTCTCATCAGCAAGTCCGAGCCTTCGCAGTCTCTGCAGCAGCATCAGCTTCTGCCTCTCAGCCATTTCGTCCCGCCTGCCCAGCAGCTCCCTGACCTGTCTGCGTATGTTTCTGAGGATGGCGCTGGCTCTCCAGAGCTCACGCTTGTTCTTCAGTCCGTACTCCCTCAGGAGCTTTCTCTCCTCCTCAATCCTGTCCTTCTGCCAGGGATGGGGCGGGGTTGCGTACTTCTTTCTGATTCTCCTGGGGTCTCCCATGCTGGCTCACCTACTTCTTCTTCTTGGACACACCCACCGTCACACCTCTTCTGAATCCCGTGCGTGTGCGCTGTCCTCTCACCGGCAGACCCAGCTCGTGCCTGATTCCGCGGTAGCTGCGGATTTTCTTCAGGCGGTTCAGGGTCTCTCTCAGTGCGATGGCAAGCTCTGCTCCTGTCAGGTGCAGGTCTCTGCCGGTTGCATAATCCTTGCGCATGTTGAAGAGCCAGCTCGGCACCTTTTTGTTGTGGAAGTCCTCCACCAGGGCATTTAACCTCTCAATCTCCTTCTCTGTGAGGTAGCCGATTCTCTTCTCCGGGTTAACCCTTGCAAGCCTGCACAGCACCTCACCCGTCCTAATGCCAATACCCTTTATGAGCGCCAGACCCACGGGCACCTTCTTGTTCCCGTCAATGTCCACGCCACCTATTCTCACCAGGTACTTGAACTCTTCCTTTGCCACCATGCTTCCTCCGCTGGCTCGTGTCTGTGAGCACCAGAATCAGGCTTTCGTAACCGGAAAGTTATCATGTTAAATATTCTTGGAAAATCATCTGCTTGCAGAAATCAGGAACACCGGGTTCAGGGCTTTCATCCTCCCCTGCACAACTCTGGCAAAGCTTGCGAGCACCACTTCCGTGGAGAAGCCGCATTCCTCAAAGGCTCCCCTTGCCCTCTCTACGGTGTCCAGGGTCACGGCGGTGGTCACCACCCTTCCCTCTTCCATTGCATCGCTGAGGTGCTCCACGATTTCCTCCAGCCTTCCGCCGCTGCCGCCTATGAACACCCTCTCAGGTGGTGGCAGGTTCAGCAGCGCCTCGGGAGCTTCGCCGTGCACCAGCTCTGCCTCTGCGCCGAACCTCTGCAGGTTTCGTCTCACCAGCTCCAGCGCCTCCCTGCGCTTATCCACGGCATAAACCCTCGCTCCAAGCAGCGCAAGCTCAACGCTCACGCTCCCCGTGCCCGCGCCGATGTCGTAGGCGACCTGTCCCCTCTCTGGAGCGAGCATGCACAGCGCCACCATGCGCACCTCCCGCTTTGTCATTGGCACTCCTGCACGCTCAAACCGCTCATCCTGTATCCCGGGGAGCATCAGAACACCACCATCACGCTTCTGCCTCCGAAGCTCATCTTCGCCACCTCTGCCAGCGTGCCCTCAAACACCCTCTCATCCTCTCTGCCAAGATTCTCGCACACCGCGCACCTCCTGTTTCCTCTCAGCCTCAGCAGGTGCTCCGCCACCCTCTGCGGCGTGTTCACGGCATCGCACAGCAGGGCGAGCTCCTCATCCCCGGCTTTATCCAGCACCTCCATGCCCCTGCCGTGCAGGCTGAGCACCCTCACACCGTTCCAGCATCGCCTGAGCCTGGCGAAGCAGAGCTGCACGTAGCTCACCCCCGGCACAACCTCCAGCCTCTCCTCACCGAAGCGTTTTCTGATTACCTCCAGGATGCTGTAGAGCGTGGCATCCCCTGAGGCCAGCACAGCCACATTTCCCTGCTTCAGGTGCTCTTCAATGAACCTCATCACACCCTCCAGGTCTCTGTCAATCACCCTCCTCGGCATCCCCCCGGGTGCAAGTCTCAGGGCCTCCCTGCCACCCGCGAAGGCGCTTGCCGAGGCGATGGCGTGCCGTGCGGCTGGCGTGAGGTACTCTCTTCCCGCACCCACCCCTACAACAAACACCTTCCCCACTTCATCTCACCTGCCCTCGGGTCAGCCGAAACAGGCTTCAGCCTTCTGTTCAGCATCACCACCCCCACCCTTATGCCGGCGAACTCGCTGCACCTTCTCGCCGCAGCCTCAGCCACAGCCTCCAGCGCCCCCTGCAGCCCGCTGTCCAGCAGCAGCTCCACTGCCTCCTCCACCGTGGCGCACTCCCTCAGCTCCTTCAGCACCTCCCGCTCAGCCCCCGCCCATGCGGCATGCGCCGTCAGCGTTTCAATTCTGGCATCAGCCACCCTGCTGTGGGTACAGAATATCCCCGAGGCGAGCTTCACCAGCTTGCCCGCATGCCCGCACACCACCACAGCCTCGGCGCCAGCATCAGCACAGCGCTCAAGCATGTAGCCCACGTAGTTTCCGCACTGCACCACCGCATCCTCCGGCACCCCTCTGCTCAGCGCATACCTCTCTCCCAGCCTTCCCGGAGCAAGCACCAGCTCCCTGAAGCCTGCAGCAAGCGCCACGTCCACCTGCTTCTCTAAGGAGCGCACCAGCGCAGACTCGCTCCAGGGCACCACTATCCCTGTCGTGCCCAGCACCGAGAGTCCGCCCGCTATGCCCAGCCTCGGGTTCATGGTTCTGGAAGCCAGCTCCTCCCCGCCGGGTATGGAAACGGTAACTTCGGCGCCTTCCTTCAGCACCTCCCTCACCGCCTGCTCAATCATCCTCTTAGGCACCGGCGTAATAGCCGGCTCGCCCACGGGTATGTCCAGCCCCTCCTTGGTCACCACGCCCACACCCTCACCACCCCTTATCACCACCTCCCTGCCCCCGGTAAGCCTGACCTCCGCGCAGACCTTCACCCCGTGGGTGACATCCGGGTCATCGCCCGCATCCTTGAGCACGCACGCCCTTGCCTTTCTTCCATCCACTTCAAGCTCATCCACCCGCATCCTTGCGGTTTCCCCTGCGGGCAGGGTTATGCGCACCACCTCAGGCACTTCGCCCACGAGTGCCAGGCACGCCGCCTTGGCGGCAGCGGCGGCGCATGCACCTGTGGTGTATCCGAAGCGCATGAATATCCTTTACATCAGCCGCTTATTAACTCTCGCCCATCAGAGCAGGCGGTGCACCTCCATGACCTCAAGCTCCCCCACGCCGCTGAGCTGCCTCAGCTTCTCCTCCAGCCTCTCAGCCTCACCCTCTGCGTCCTGCACCACAAACTCAGCCACCAGCGCCTTCAGCCCGAAAGCTATCGGCTCCTCCTTAGCGGCATTCAGCCTGAAGCCCGTGCTTCCCAGCCTCTCCACCAGCTCCCCCAGGTCTGTCTCGGCACTCTCGGGAAACAGCTTCACCCTGACCAGCACTTCAGCCATCCTAACACCTCACGGTCCTGAAAAACCGCACTCGCAGGCGTACCTTCTTCCCAGCTTCCTGCACCGCCTGCACCTGACTATGAGCTCCCCGCACTCAGGGCAGGGGAAGCGAACATTACCTTCTCCAGCCTCCACGTACACACCACACGAAACGCATGTCGGCACTTCCATATACTGCCTCCAGGCTTTGAGAGCCGCCCATGAAGCATCGGATAACAATATAAAAACTATTTGAGCACCACCCTGCCAGGGGGAAGCAGCGCCTTCATCTGGGTGAAGAACCCGGGGAAGGAGATGGAGGTGCATTCAGCGCCGGTGATGCAGCTCTTGCCCTCTGCCGCAAGCGCCGCCACGCTCAGCGCCATGGCTAAGCGGTGGTCGCCGTGGGAGTCAACCCTCGCCCCCCTCAGCCTGCCGCCCCTGATTTCAAGTCCGTCCCTTCTCTCCCTGATATCAGCTCCAAACTTTGAGAACTCTACGGCACAGGTTCTTATCCTGTCACTCTCCTTGTGGCGTGCATGCTCCACACCGTGGAGCAGCGTTCTGCCTTCTGCGCAGCAGGCGATGGCGGTGGCTACCGGCAGAAGGTCCGGGCAGTCGCCCAGCCCAGCCTCAAAGCTCCCGGGCAGACCATCACCCCTAACACGCACCTCATTACCGTGCACCCTCACCTCCGCGCCCGCCTCTCTGAGAATCTCCAGCACCCTGCGGTCTGCCTGCAGCGACTCCTTCTGCAGGTTCCTCACCGTCACCTCTCCCCCCGCCACCACCGGCATCGCCAGCAGGAAGGCGGCAGAGGAGTAGTCCCCTTCAACCCTGTAGGCGGTGCCTTTGTAGCCCCCCGGCTCCACCCGGAACCTGCGGTACCCTTCCCTCTCAACCTCTGCACCGAAGCACCTCATAACCTCCAAGGTCATGTCAACGTAGGGCTTGGACTTCAGCTCGGTTGTGACGACCACCTCCATGCCCTCCTCGGTGCACGGTGCTGCCATGAGCAGGGAGGAGACGAACTGGGAGCTTATACTGCCGGGAAGCTCCACTCTCCCTCCCCTGAGCTTTCCGCCATGCACACGCACAGGAGGGCAGCCATTTCTTCTGACAGACTCAGCCTCCACGCCCAAGGAGCGCAGCGCCTCAAGCAGCGGCTCCACGGGGCGCCTCTGCAGCGACTCATCACCCGTGAGCAGAGCCTCACCATCAAGCGCCGCAACACCTGTGAGAAGCCTCAGGCTTGTGCCCGAGTTGCGGCAGTCTACAGCGCCCTCCGGGGTGCAGGGTTTTCCGTTTACACCCTCAACCACTGCAGGCTCACCCACCTCAATCCTGGCACCGAAGCTGCGCATCCCCTCTAAGGTGGCGAGCGTATCTTCTGCACGGAGCCAGCGGCTCAGGAGGGAGCGTCCCTCCGCAAGCCCTGCGGCAACAAAGGCGCGGTGGGTGTAGCTCTTGGAGGGTGGAGCCTCGGCGCTCCCCTCTGCGCTGCACCTGCCGTAAACTACAGCCATCATCTCAACCGCTAAGGATATATTTGAGAGGGGTTAAATATTTTGGTGGCATGCTGGACAACGTCAGGCGTGAGATTGAGCTGCTGTGCAGGCATGTGAGGGTGCTGCGGCTTGTGAAGCAGCACGAGCCCGTGGGGATAATAAAGCTCTCCGAGCTCAGCGGCATACCGCAGCACAGGGTGCGCTACTCTCTGCGGGTGCTTGAGCGGGAGGGGATAATAAAGCCCTCACCCCAGGGGGCGGTGACAGAGAGGAGAGCCGAGGAGTTCCTGGCAAGCCTGCCGGGCGAGATTGAAATGCTGCGTGAGATGCTTGAGGAGTGTCTGGAGAGGACTGAGCTCTAATAGCCTGCCCTTCAGGAGGGAATCTGCTAATCTCTGTCCTCCTCGCCCTCAAACACTATCTTGTACTCACTCTTTGACACCGAGGCAGTTTCCATCACCCTGTCAGACACGTACACTGGAGTGTTGGTGCGCACCGCTATGGCTATGCTGTCGCTGGGTCTTGCGTCAAACTCAAATTCATTGCCATCCGAGCTCAGAATCAGCCTGGCGAAGAACACGCCGTCATTGAGGTCGTCTATCAGCACCCTCTCAATCTTGTAGTTCAGCCCCTCCAGGATGTTCACTATCAGGTCGTGGGTCAGCGGTCTCGGGTAGGGCACCTTCTCCAGTGCTGTCTGGATTGAAAACGCCTCCGCGGCGCCGATGTAGATGGGCAGCACCTCCTCTCTGTCATTCTCCAGGAAAACCACCGGCGTGGCTCCTTCGGGCAGGGGGGACATGAACACCCCCACCACAGTTACAAGCTGGAACCCCTCTATCTTTTCAGGCTTCGCCATACCGCACCTCTCTTCACACCTTACCAACTCACCCCACAGTAACGTGTAGCACTGATATAGAATTTGCGAGGTTAGGTATTCGGTGCAGGAAGCATGACCCCGCTGCTGGCAGGCATCGCATGCGCCGTGCTTGTGCTCGGACTTCTCACCCTGCCTGCAGGCAAGCTTGCGGCGGTTGCGCTGGCGACTCTGGTGAGCTGGCACACCGCAGCGCTTCTCCTCACCATCTTCTCCGGCATAATGCTCGCCAGGCTCATGGATGCAGGTGGAGTTACCGAGGAGCTCAGCTCCCGCCTGGGGGGCGGCTGTGTGCTGCTGGTGCTTCCGCTTATGCTCGGCATGCTCCCCATGCCAGGTGGTGCCTTGGTCTCCGCGATACTGCTGAAGAGGCTCGGCACCTACGGAGATGAGCTCATCGCCTTCACCAACTACTGGTTCAGACACCTCCTGATACCTGTCTGGCCCCTCTATCCAGCCTTCATAATCACCATGGGTGTAGCCCACCTTACAGCGCTTGAGCTCATAGCCATCAACCTGCCCCTGGCAGCCTCAGCCATAGCCGCCGGGATGCTGCTGTGCCGGGGTATGAAATTCAGCCTGCTGCGCTGCCTCTCGCTGCTCCGCATGCCCATCCTCTGGATGCTCATCCTGCCCCTGAGCATCGGTGTTGCTCTGAACCTGCCGCTTTACGCAGTCATCTCTGCCACCGCCCTGAGCGTGGCTATCCTCACACGGGCTGGTGCCGGGGGCATAAAGAAAGCCGCGAGAGCTGCGCTGGATGCGGAGCTCTTCCTGCTGGTCATTCTGGTGCTTGTGCTCAGGGACGTGGCAGAGGCGGGTGGTGCGGGAGAGAGGCTCGCCGCAGCGCTTCAGGTTTCGGGTGAGCCGCTTGTAGGTGCGGCGCTCTTCAGCTTCACCGTGGGGCTCCTGACAGGCATAGAGATGGCACCCGCGGGAGTGGCGATACCCCTGTTTCTCGGTCTGGTGGAGCAGAACCCACAGGCGCTGCTGGTGCTCTTCGCCTCCGGCTACTTAGGGGTTCAGCTCTCACCAGCGCACCTCTGCCTCACCGGCAGCATCCACCACCTCGGCGCTGGCTTCCTGCAGGTTTACCGCAGGGTGCTTGCCGCATGCCTGCTCACCGGGCTCTTCCTGGGCGTCTGGCTGCTGTTTCAGTACACGTCCATGGCGGTGTTGTAGACGTTGAACTTGCCCGTGGGCGTCACCAGCCCCCTGATTCTCGTCTTCTCCTCCAGCGTACTGTCCTCATAAATCACTATCTCACCTTCTCTCCCCGCATCATTCATCCTGCCCCACACGCTGATCCAGACCTCGCTGCCATCCATGCTGTATTCTATGTGCACCGCTCTGCCGTAGTCTGCCACCTCCCAGCAGCGGTAAAGGCTTGCGTTCTCCTTTGATATCACGCACACCGAACGCTGCATGCTCTCGTTCTTGCTAAGCGGGAAATCCACCCAGACCCATCTGCTCTTCGGATGGGTTTTCACGAACAGGCTGCCGCTGCTGGGCAGTTCAATTCTGCGCACCACCTTCCAGGCATACTCGGGATAATTCTCGGGGTCTGTGCCTATCAGGGCAAGCAGTCCCTCGCCTAAGTGCACCGTCGCCCACACAGGCCCGTAGTCGGGGTCAATCCAGTTTGCGCCTCTGCCAGGATGAGGCACCCTGCCTGTGTTTACCACCGATACCACCCGCTCTTCCCTGGCGTCCAGCACCACAATGCTGTTCCGCTTGTTGGCTGCAACTAAGAAATACCTGCCTGTTGCGTCCCAGCCGCCGTCATGCAGAAACCTCTCTGCCTCTATCATCTTTATCGTCGGGTTGCGCACGTCCGAATAATCCACCAGCCATATCTGCCCTGTCTCTTTGACGCTCATTATCCATCGGGGTTTGAAGCGGGATGCAACGATGCTTGCCACTCTGGGTTCCGGGTGATACTCGCCAGTATCATAGGTGTACCCCCTGGTGCTGACAACCTTTATGGGCTCTAAGGTGCTGCCGTTGAGTATCACAAAGTGGGGTGGCCAGTAGCATCCCACGATGACATACCTGTCATAAAAATCTCCGTCCTCACCGCGGTACTTGCTCACCTCAATGGAGCGGGCATCGTAGCAGGTCTTGACCTCCGCCACCTTGTCCGGCTTCTCCATCCAGAGGTCTATCATCACCGCCTTGCCATCCCTGCCTATGGTGTAAACGTACCTCCCGGTGGCAGACATGCGGGAGATGTGAACCGCATATCCTGTATCAACGGTGCTTACCACCTCTTTGGTGTCTCCATCAATTATAGCCACCTTGCCGGCGTCTCTCAGGGTGACGGAGAAGAAGTTCTGCCAGTTTCTGCTATGCTCCGGTTCGGAAGGTCGCTGTCCCGGCTCAACTATGAGCTTCCATGTTTCTCTCATGTCCTCTAAGGACATCTCGGGTGGCGTTGGTGGCTCTTCTCTCAGGAACTTCACCAGAAGCTCAACGCCATCGCTTCCGAGCACATCACCCCAGCCGGGCATTCCCCCGGAAGTTCCGTTGGCGATGACCATGGCAATCCCGGCATCACTGCGCTCGGCAAGCTCTTCAGGCGTTATCGCTGGACCCGTTGCACCCTTCCTGAGCACGCCGTGGCAGCCAGCGCAGCGGTCAAAGTAAATCTGTGAAGCTCTTTCAAACTCTGCATCCGTCATATCCTGCAGTGCAGCTTCAAGGCTGGCGTTGCTCCCCTCGTCATCCAGGGACACCTCACTGGTTACGGTTTTTGCCCTGCTGTCTTTCAGCTCTGTTACGTCTTCGCGTGTCTGTGAGCTCTGCTCCGGCTCGTAAGTACATCCTGCAACCAGACTCAAAACCACCACAGCCAGATATATAAGCCATCTGGAGTTCATGAGTTTTTGCTCACAATATTTATTTAAAAACATATTTGAGAAAAATTAAGTGAAATTATTAATTTTTATTAAATAATCATAAAAGTTATGAGGGCGGTATTAACAGACAAGCAGTTTTTCAGCGAGCCTTCTGAGCTCCTCGCCTGGTGTGAAGCCCACCACCCTGTGCACCTCTCTGCCATCTCTGAAGAATATCAGGGTGGGCACTCCCCTGACTCCGTACCTCATGCTCGCCTCAGGGTTTCTGTTTGCGTTTATCTTGGCTATTTTAACCTTTCCTGCAAGCTTTGCGGCGAGCTCCTCAAGTACAGGTGCAAGCATCCTGCATGGCTGGCACCACTCAGAGTAGAAGTCCAGCAGCACCGCCCTCTCTCTCTTCAGAAGCTCTTCAAGCTCTTCAGAGCTCACCTCAACCGGCGAGGCATCAGCTGCCTCAGCTCCGGCTCTTGCGAGCATCTCCCTAAGCTTCCTCCTCTTAATCTCTTCTGCAGTGTCCATACTAACTTAACTGAGTAAGTTTAACGTAGTGGAAACCGGCTGAACGGTAGTGCATGCCGGTGCATAAAGGCTAACATTTATATATCACCCCCTGCCACTATACACCGGGTTCCAAACCCCGAAAACAGGAGGTAAGGGTATATGAGAAAAAAGGGAGTGCTGTGGCTACTGTTGCTGGTGTTCGGCATCGGCTTGATAGCGGGATGCGCTGGCGGAGGTGAAAAAACTACACCCCCACCTGTTGAGCCAAAGAAACCGGAGAAGCCAACCACGCCACCACCATCTACGGGTGAAGAACCTTCGCAGCCCACCAAGACCGAGACCCCGCCACCTGCTGCTGAGGGTGCTGTGCCTGCAATCGTCAGTGTTGACTGGCTCAAGGAGAACCTGGACAGCGTTATACCGCTGCACGTGAGCGACAAGCAGCAGGTGTACAACACCATGCACATTCCGGGTGCAAGGTTCCTGGACCAGAGGAAGCTCTACGCCGGCGGATTCAAGCCTGATGGTCCCGGCACGATTCTCTCAAAGGCGGACTTTGAGGCACTCATGAGTGAGCTGGGCATAACCCCTGAGGACCACGTGGTGGTGTACGGCAACCCCAGGTCCCCCTTCGTGGCGAGAGCCTACTGGGTGCTCAAAGCCTACGGACACGAGAAGGTCTCCTACTTAGATGGCGGCCTTGACGCCTGGCTGGCTAAGAAGTATCCCACAACCAGCGAGGTGCCCCAGATAACCAAGACCACCTACACCGCCAAGGAGATTGACGAGAGCCTGTGGGCGAATGCAGAGTACGTGAAGGGCAAGCTCGGAGACTCCGGTGTGGTAATAGTGGACGCCAGGAGCCCCGCCGAGTACAATGCAGGACACATACCAGGGGCAGTGAACCTGAACTGGATTACCACCAACCTGAACAAGGACGGCACCTTCAAGAGCGCTGAGGAGCTGAAGAAGCTCTACGAGAGCAAGGGTGTTACGCCGGACAAGGAGATAATAACCTACTGCGTTACGGGTACCAGGTCCTCCAACACCTTCTTAGTGCTCAAGGAGATCCTGGGCTATCCGAACGTCAAGAACTACGACGGCTCCTGGAACGAGTGGAAGGTGAAGTACCCGGACAACATAGAGAAGTAGGCGGCAACGCCGCCTTCTCAATTTATTTTTTTGAGGTTTAATTTGGGGGGTGCTGGCATGTACAGCGTGGCAGTTCTGGGAGCTACCGGGATAGTGGGTCAGAGGTTTGTTTCTCTTCTAGCAGAGCATCCTTATTTTGAGCTCACGCACTTAGCAGCCTCGGAGAGGAGCGCCGGGAAGAGGTACGGGGAGGCTGTGAGGTGGTGCATAGACAGGGAGATGCCTGAGGGTGTAAGGGACATGCGGGTGTGCGGCATTTCGCCAGAGGAGGTGAAGGCTGATGTGGTGTTCTCAGCCCTGCCCTCGGAGGTTGCCAGAAAGGTTGAGCCCGAGTTTGCAGAGGCGGGGGCAGTGGTGGCGAGCAACGCCTCCGCATACCGCATGGCTGAAGATGTACCCTTGGTGATTCCGGAGGTTAACCCGGAGCACCTGAAGATGATAGAGGTGCAGAGGGAGCGCAGAAAGTGGGACGGCGCGATAATAACCAACCCGAACTGCTCAACCATTATCGCTGTTCTCACCTTCAAGCCGGTAATGGACGCCTTCGGCATTGAAAGTGCCGTGGTGAGCACCATGCAGGCGCTCTCAGGCGCCGGGTACAGCGGCGTGCCCGGCATGAGCATCCTGGACAACCTCCTGCCCTACATCCCGAAGGAGGAGGAGAAAATAGAGACCGAGACGCTGAAGATTCTCGGCACCTTCAACGGCTCGGAAATTGAGCCGGCGGAGCTGAAGCTCAGCGCCTCCTGCACGCGCGTGCCTGTGCTGGAGGGGCACGCGGAGGCGGTGTTCCTCAAGACCAGAGAGAAGGCAGAGCCGGAGGAGGTGGCAGATGCCATGAGGCGCTTCAGAGGCAAGCCCCAGGAGCTGAAGCTGCCCACGGCACCCGAGCACCCGCTGCTCGTGCGTGAAGAGCAGGATCGTCCGCAGCCGAGATTTGACAGGAACGCGGGCGGCGGGATGAGCGTTACAGTGGGCAGGGTGCGCAGGGATGGAGTGCTCGGGGTAAAGTACTTCTGCCTGGGGCACAACACCATAAGAGGCGCAGCCGGAGCGAGCGTGCTCAACGCAGAGCTAATGCACAGGCAGGGTCTGCTCTGAAGGCGGTAAAATGCGCAGCACCGAGCTGCTCAGAGGGGTGCAGCACGAGGTACGGAAGGTAATTGTGGGCAGCGAACATCCGGTGCGCTGTCTGCTTTTGAGTCTGCTCACCTGCGGGCACGTGCTTCTTGAGGGCGTGCCGGGAGTTGCCAAGACTCTCATGGTCAGAACCCTCGCCAGGACCCTCGGGTGTCGCTTCACCAGGGTGCAGTTCACGCCTGACCTTCTGCCCGCAGACCTCATAGGCACCAAGATATACAACCAGGCGACTGGAGAGTTTGAGACCAGGCTCGGTCCCATATTCACCAACATTCTGCTGGCTGATGAAATAAACAGAGCCCCCCCGAAGGTCCAGAGTGCACTTCTTGAGGCGATGCAGGAGAGAAGTGTCAGCATTTCAGGCGAAACCCACCATCTGCCCGAGCCTTTTCTGGTGCTCGCCACCCAGAACCCTGTGGAGCATGAGGGCACGTACCCCCTGCCAGAAGCACAGATAGACAGGTTCATGTTCAAGGTAACCGTGGGTTATCCCTCGCCAGAGGAGGAGATGGAGATTCTGGCAAGACACGCCTCTGGAGAGGTGATTGAGGTCAGGGAGCTTCTTTCACCCCAGGACATCATAAGGATGCAGCATCAGGTACACAGGGTGCATGTGGATGAGGAGATAAGGCGATATATCGTGCGCATAGCCCGTGCGACACGCAACCCCGCAGAGGCGGGAATGGATGAATTTGCCAGGTACATACGCTACGGAGTTTCACCCAGGGGGTCGCTGTTTCTGGCGCTTGCATCAAAGGCAAATGCACTGCTTGAGGGCAGGGATTATGTTATACCTGATGATGTAAAGGCAGTTGCAGTGGATGTGCTGAGTCACCGGCTGATTCTGAGCTATGAGGCTGAGGCAGATGGCATTGATGCAAGGGAGATAATGCGCAGCGTTCTTGAGAGGGTTGAGGTGCCCTGAGGTGGATGCTGCTGATATCCTCAGGAGACTCAGAAGGATTGAGCTCAAAGCCAGACTTGTGGCAGACACCATGCTTGCAGGGAGGTACAGAAGCAGGTTCAGAGGGGAGGGCATGGAGTTTGAGGATGTGCGGGAGTATGCCTACGGAGATGATGTGCGTCATATTCACTGGCAGGTTACGGCAAGAATGGGACGGACTTACGTTAAGGAGTTCGTGGAAGAGCGAGAGCTCTTGCTGGCACTGGTGGTGGATGTTTCTTCTTCAATGGACTTTGGGAGCTCCTGGAGGAGCCTCAGAGAGCTGGCGGCAGAGGTGGCAGGGGTGCTGGCTCATTCGGCGAGCATCTGCGGTGACAGGAGCTCACTGCTGCTGGTTGGTGAGAGGGTTGAGGGGTTTGTTCCCCCAGGCAGAGGAAGGGGGCATGTTTACCGGCTGATAAGGGAGATACTTCAGACGGTGCGGGAGTATTCAGGAACCGAGCTTGCAGAGGGGCTTGAGTTTCTGGGCAGGGTGCTCAGAAGGAGGGCGCTGGTGTTTGTTATCTCCGACTTCCTGACGGTGGATGATGAGTTTTTTGTGATGGTACGCAGGCTTGGAGGCAGGGGCTCTAAGGTGGTGGGAGTAATGCTGCGGGATGAGCGCAACTTTGAGCTGCCGGATGTGGGAATGGTCTGGCTCAGGGACCCGGAAACGGGTGAGGAGATGCTGGTCAATACTTCCAGAAGGAGCATAAGGGAGGGATTTGCAGAGGCTGCGAAGAGGCATGCCGAAACCACGGTGCGGAGGCTCAGGGAGGCTGGAGCAGAGGTGATGGTGATTGATGCTTCGGAGGACGTGGTTAAGCCGATGCTGCGGTTCTTTTCGGGGGCTTAGTCATGGAGTTTGGTGCGCCTGAAAGGCTGTATCTGATGCTGCTGATTCCAGGGTACCTGGTGTTTTACATATACACTCTGCGGATTAAGCGAACCCATGTGCTCAGATTTGCCAGCCTGAAAATGCTGCAGAGGGTTGCGGAGGGCAAGCCGGTGTATGAAAATTACCTGCCCCTGGCGCTGCGCATGCTGGCGGTGGCTCTCCTGGTGGTGGCGCTGGCTGAGCCGGTAAGCGTGATGAAGGTCAGGAGCACGGGCAGCGATGTTGTGCTTGCAATAGATGTTTCTGAAAGTATGTCTGCAACTGACCTGAAACCCTCACGCCTTGAGGCAGCCAAGAGCTCAGCTATGGCTTTTGCAGCCCAGATCGGCAGAGGCGATAGAGTGGGGGTTGTGAGCTTTGCGGGAGCTCCCCATGTGGTGGTGCCGCTTACCTCTGACCTGGGTGAGGTGATTGATGGTATAAGGGATATCGGGCTGGGAAAAGAGCCGGGCACGGCACTGGGCGATGCCATAATGAGTGCTGTGAGTATGGTGTCTGGAAGTGAGCGCAGAAGGGTGGTGGTGCTGCTGAGCGATGGCGTGAGTAACAGAGGGGTGTCGCCGGCGGAGGCGGTGGAGTATGCTAAGAAGATGAGGGTGAGAATATTTACGGTGGGGATAGGTACGCCCTCTGGAATTATTCCCGGCACGGGCAGCAGAGCGGAGCTGGATGAGACCACGCTCAGGAGCATAGCCGCAGCTACGGGTGGTGAATACAGGTACGCAAGCTCTGAGGCTGAACTCAGGGGTATATATTCGGAGATTGCCAGAACCATAAGCGAGCAGGAGGTGAGGAAGCCTATGGGCGCGGTGTTTGTGGCTGCTGCCATGCTTCTGCTGGTACTGGAGTTTTCACTGGCAGCCACGAGGTACAGAACCCTGCCGTAGGTGAAGCACATGAGGGTGACGGTGGTGTATGTTACATCTCCCGGACGCAGGGTGGCAGAGAGAGCCGCAGAGGTGCTGAGGGAGGAGGGATGCGAGGTGGAGGTGTGGCGAGCCAGAGCACCTGTGAGCGGGATGATGGAGCTGCTTGTGAGGAAGTGCGACGCCGTTGTGTGCGTTATGGCTCTCGGCATAGTGGTGCGCACCATAGCACCCCTGCTGAGGAGCAAGCACTCAGATCCAGCGGTGGTGTGCGTGGACGATGCAGGTAGGTTTGCCATAAGCGTGGTCTCGGGGCACAGGGGTGCCAACAGGCTTGCGGAGATTCTGGCAGAGGGGCTGGGAGCAAGGGCGGTGGTCACCACATCCACCAGCACCCAGGGTCTGGAGTGCGCTGAGGAGTTTGAGCAGAGGAATGGACTGGTGATGGAGGGGGATGCGAAGCAGATTAACTCTGCTATCGCAAACCGCAGGAGGGTGGCGGTGTTCTCTGACCTGCGGGTGTGCACAGCTCTTGAGGTTTATCCGCTGAAAATGATGGGCAGGGTGGAGTGCGATGCAGGGATTGTTGTGACCCCGGAGCTATTGGAGGTGCCGGAGGGGTGGCTGGTGATGCGCCCGTGCTGCATAGTGGCGGGGGTGGGGGCAAGGAGAGGTGTTGAGGCGGAGAGGGTGCTCGCGGCAGTTTCGGCGTGCCTTGAGACAGCTAACCTGAGCTCACTGAGCCTGTGTGCCATTGCCACAATCCCGAAGAAGGCGGAGGAGCGGGGCATACAGGAGGCTGCCGAACGTCTGGACGTGGAGCTCAGGGTGGTTGAGCCGGAGCAGATTCTGCAGGTGGAGCACAGGTTCAGGTGCAGCGAGTTTGTCAGGCAGAAGGTGGGAGTGGGGGCGGTGGCTGAGCCGTGCGCCTACTTGGGCTCAGGCGGTGGCAGGGTGCTGGGGAGATACGCAGGAGGTGGGATCAGAGTGGCTGTGGCTGAGCAAACATTTATATCCAGGTGCGGTGATAATTAAGTAAAAAAAGAGGGGTTGAGATATGAAAGCGCTTATACTTGCGGGAGGCAGGGGTACGAGGCTCTGGCCCATATCCAGGAACTCCTTCCCGAAGCAGTTCCAGAAGATTGCAAGTGATAAGACGCTTCTGGAGGAGCTTGTGGAGAGAATAAGCGGGATAGAGTACTTTGTGTCAACAAACATGGAGTTCAAGCTGCTGGTGAAGGACATTCTTGGAATAGAGGACGAGAGGATAATAGTGGAGCCCGCCTTCAAGAACACTGCACCTGCGGTGGCGTATGCCATGCAGTACCTGGTGGAGAGGGAGTTCGTGGACGAGGACGAGGCGGTGGTGGTGCTGCCCAGCGACCACTACGTGAAGGAGAGGGACAGGTTCATGGAGTACCTGCGAACCGCCGAGAAGATTTCAGAGAAGCACATAGTCACCTTTGGAATAAAGCCGAGAAAGCCAGAAACAGGCTACGGATACATAAAACCAGGGCGAAAGGTCAGACTCAACGGCGTGGAGGTGAAGTGTGTTGAGTGCTTCGTTGAGAAGCCCGACGAGGACACCGCAAAGTGGCTGATTGAGAGCGGTGCCTTCTGGAATTCCGGGATATTCATGTTCACCCCCAAAATATTCTTCAGGGAGCTCAAGGAGTGCTGCCCTGAAATATACGGCAAGCTCAGGGAGTGCTTCCATGAGACCTGGAAGTGCTTCACCGACATGCCCGATATCTCCATTGACTACGCGGTTATTGAGAGGAGCAGGAACGTGGTGTGCCTGCCCATGGACATCTCCTGGAGTGACCTCGGCTCCTGGGACTCGCTGTACGAGGTGGTTGAGAAGGATGAGAGCGGAAACTTTGTAAAGGGGAATGTGTTCTCCATGGACTCAAGGAACTGCCTGATTTACTCCCAGGACGGCAGGCTGGTGTGCGTGGTGGGCGTGAAGGACCTGGTGGTGGTGGAGAGCGAGGATGTGGCGCTGATTCTGAAGCGGGGCATGGGGCAGAAGGTGAAGGAGCTGGTTGACCAGCTCAGGGCGATGAAGAGGAGGGAGGTGCTGGAGCATGTGGTGGAGTACCGCCCCTGGGGCTACTACAAGTCCCTGCTCCACGGCGACAGGTACAAGATAAAGAAGATTGTGGTGTATCCCTCGGCAAAGCTCAGCTATCAGATGCACTACCACAGGAGCGAGCACTGGGTGGTGGTCAGGGGCACGGCGAAGGTTGTTATAAACGGGAAGGAGCACGTGGTGCGGGAGGGTGAGAGCATATTCGTGCCAAAGGCTGCGCTCCACAGGCTGGAGAACCCGGGCAAGATAGACCTGGAGATAGTGGAGATTCAGCAGGGCGAGTACCTGCACGAGGATGATATAATAAGGGTGGAGGATGAGTACGGCAGGGCTGAAAAAGGGTTTAAAAGCATGCCATCACCCAACGGCAACGGCGCAGAGACGGTCAGGCTTAAACCCAGAAGCAGGAGTGCCAAGATGGAGAGCATGAAGGAGGATGCGGGTTCGCTACGTCTCGGCTGAGAGCCTGCACCGACCCGAGGCGGTGCGCTGGAGGAGCAGGCTGAAGGAGCGCTATTCCCCGCCAGAAGCTGAGCTGGCGGTGCTGCTGCCCTGCTCTGCAAGGAAGCCCTACTCCACCTCTCCCTCCCACAGGAGGTTCATCTCTGCCATAAGGAGGGGAGCTCCATGCAGGTGCCAGGTAAATGAGGTGGTGATGACCTCACCCTTGGGGCTGGTGCCCAGGGAGCTTGAGAGCCTCTTCCCCGCCTGCTGCTATGATGTGCCTGTAACGGGGCACTGGAGCGGGGAGGAGAGGGAGATGCTCAGGGAGATGCTGCGCTGGTACCTCAGAGCCTTCAGCGGCAGGGTGGTGTGCTACGCGGGCGGCGCCTATGCTGAGGTTGCTGAGAGCCTGGGAATAGAGGTGGTGGCACGGGAGAGCCTGCTTTCAGCAGAGTCTCTGGAGAGGCTGGAGCAGAGGGTGGCCGAGCATGCGGCAGAGTGCAGGTGCGGCGGCGGCTGGCAGGCAAGGGCTGCGAGGTGTGTTGCAGATTTTCAGTTCGGCAGAGGTGCGGGGGAGGCGCTCGTGCCTGAGGGTGCGGTGGTGCGGGGAGGCAGGGTGTTTTATGGTGAGAGGCTGGCGGCAGAGCTGGGCAGCGGCGGTCTGAGGCTGAGGCTTCCAGGTGCCAGAAGGCTTGCCGAGGCGTGCCCTGAATATGCGGTTGAGCTGAACTTCATGCCTAAGAGCAGGAATGTGCTCGCTCCAGGAGTTGTGAGAGCAGGGGAGATGATTCTTCCCGGGGATGAGGTGGCGGCGGTGTATGAGGGCAGAACCGTGGGTGCGGGAAGGGCGCTGATGAGCGGAGGCGAGATGCACAGAGCAACGCGCGGCGTGTGCGTTGAGCTCAGGGAGTTCGGGGGTTAGCGGGTTATGTTCATGAGCCTGTCAGGAGCCAGTCTTTAAAAAATAAGAGTGCTGTGCACTGCTGGATTGGCAGCTTCAGGAGGCTTTTGAGATAGGCATTGAGCCTGAGGAGCACAAGAGCGCAGCGCTGGATGCCGGGAGGAATAGCAGAGAGGAGTACCCTCTGGACCACGTGCCGGAGATTGAGAGTTTTGCTGGGCAGAAAGGCTGGACTGCTGCCTGGGAAGAAGGATGAGATTAAGGGTCACCCGTGAGGCTGGAAGCGTGGCTGAGAGAGCGGTACCAACGAGCTGCTTGAGCACCGCTTCACGCGCTTTAAATAAGATGCTGGCAAAGGCTGCCACTGAGGTGTGGCTGCCGCAGGCTGCAGGCATGACAGCTATCTAACACCCAAGATACCTACTGTTTCAGCATGCACCTTAGCTACACAAAACCGCAACTCACAGAAAATTTTATATATACAATGCCCGATATACCTGCCGTGAGAGGAGGCAGCAAGAATGTCTCGTCTGAACACGCGTTCGACGGGATGCTTTTCTGTGCCGGTACTTATTATCTGCACACTTTTTTCTGCAGCCATTGTTAGCGCACAGGGTATACCTATAACCTCCTGCACCAGCATAAACCAGCCCGGCTACTACTACCTCACCACCGACATAATAAACTACTCGGGTTCCTGGTTCTGTCTTAACATATCGGCGAACGATGTTACCATAGATGGAGGTGGACACATCATAGACGGTGTTGGACAGCCAAATACCTACGGCATTCTCACCTGGGGAGGCGCCTACGAAAACATAACCGTTCAAAATCTGAAGTTGAGCGACTGGGGAAAGGGGTTGAGCCTAACCATAAACGCAATCGCAACCATCTGGAACGTGAGAATAACTGACACCTTAGGAGGTATAAAAATAGCGCCTCCATTTGGGAATACCACCACCGGCGTTATGATTGCACACACATCTGTTGAAAACACACGTGGAGGGTCATTATCCTCAGCCATCTCGCTGACCTACGTTGACAACAGCACCATATTGAACAGCACTGTCATCAACAGCTCTGGATACGGAATCAAGCTGAGGTTTTCCAACTACAACACAATAACAGGCAACAGGATAATCAACAATACTGTTGGAATCTCAATAGACGGGTTGAGTAACCTGATATACAACAATTTCTTCCAGAATTCACAAAACGCTGACCCCTATGCCCTCGGCACGTTTACCCAGTGGAACATCAGCAAGACTCCGGGAACCAACATAGTGGGAGGCAGCTACTTAGGCGGCAACTACTGGGGCTCTCCCGCAGGTAATGGCTACAGCGACACCTGCGTAGATGCCGACGGCGATGGGATATGCGACTCCAGTTATGCGGTGGAAGGAGTTACCACGAACACAGACTACCTGCCCTTGGCGAAGCCTGGCGGGGGGCAGCAGCAGGACACCACCCCGCCCAGCATAACCATCCTCTCCCCGCAGAACACCACCTACTACACTGATTTCATTCCTCTGATAGTGAACGCCGACGAGCCGGTGTCAGCCTGGTGGTACAGCCTTGACGGCGGCGCCAACGTGAGCTTCACGCCTCCAGCCCCTCTCACCAACCTCTCTGAAGGCGAGCACCAGCTCACGGTTTACGCCATGGACCTTGCCGGCAACATCGGCGAGGCGAGCGTTGACTTCTCTGTTGTTATTCCAGCGCAGAACTACCACACCGTTCAGGGCACCGTCTACTACTACGGCAACGAGACGGGTGAGATTCACGTTCTCGCTGCCTACACTCCATTTATCGGCGATGAGCTCTCTGAAGAGCTTGGAGATGGAGAGCTTCTACCCGTGATAAACGAGACAGTTCTTCCCTCGCCCGGCAGCTACACCCTGGGAGTTACCCTTCCTGCGGGCATGTCCTTCTTTGTAGTAGCCTATCTGGACAAGAACGGCAACTCCGTCTACGACCTCAACGACGAGCCCGTGGGTTATGCTGTAAACAGGAGCTCGCCCATACTTGCCGACCC
>JALSIP010000033.1 GCA_026989875.1 archaeon | reverse complement strand
AGAGGAAAGGCTCCTGCCCTTGAGGAAACATTGGAAGCTCTGAAAACTTCTCTCAGTAAAGTAAATGAGGCGGTTGAAAAACTTGAGAATGCGGATATTCTGTTAGCAGATGATGAGATAATATCTGTCTATTCCTTTTCAGCTTTAAATACCAGCTATAGAGTGGTCTTTGAGGATGGACGCAGCGTCCATGCCTTATGCGTCACTGATGCGCTGGGTGTGCACTTCATGCTGGACGAGGGTATAACCGTGCTATCTGAGTGCCCATACTGCGGTAGAGAATTGAAGATTGAACTCAAAGATGGCAAAATAGCTTTTTGCAAACCAGATATAAAGTATGTGGCAATAACGAAAAGGTGTGGATGCTCAGCAGATACGCTTTGCCCCTTCATAAACTTCTTCTGCTCTGTAGAGCACTCGGACAAGTGGAAGAAAGATATCCTGAATACAGCGACGGCGAGGTTTACTCACTTGGAGAGACAATCCATTATGCCAGAATTGTATTTGGAAATCTTCTGAAATGAGCGAGGGTTGCTAATCCCCCGCACCCAGGAACACCACACCTTCCATGCCCTTAAAGTCCGGGTCGCCTGTAAGTAGCTTCGCCCCCATTTCTCTTGCGGTTGCAAGGATTATCGCATCCTCCAGCCCGAGCTTCAGCCTGTGCTTCAGCTTTGCGCTCTCTATTGCAATTCTTTCCGTGACCTCTATTACTGTGCACCTGTGTTTCATTGCTCTGACCTTCTCCTCTGCCACCTCCACAGGGTAGAACCTAATAATCCACCTGTACACCTCTGCTAAGTTGATTGTGCTCACCACAGCTTCTTCATCCCCATCTATGAACTCCCTTGCTCTTTCCCCTGCCTCAGAGCCCCTGAAATATTCAATCCAAGTCCAGGAGTCAATCAAAACGGTCAATTTCTTCCCTCTTGAAGGGCTTCAGCTCTGGCAGGGTGCCAAAGTGCGACCTGTCAAGGCGCTTAAAGCGTCTGATTATAATCCTGAGCACCTCATCGTAGGACTCAGCCCTGAGCTCCTTCCTCAACCTTCTGAGCGCCTGTGCCACGTCCTCCTTTACCATTATCGTAGTTGATTCTGGCAGCTCCACCACCTGCAACATATTTTTATATCGCTATACACATATAGCTATTTAACGTCGGAGGTTATTCCGGTGGGTTTCAAAGCCATCGTGGAGCTGCTCATTGCGGCTGCCGGGATGTTTATGATGCTGGACGCTGCGCTTGCAGTGATACTTGGAAAGCGGTACATGCTGTGGGGGCTCGAGCATGCGCCCGCTTGGTACCGTGCCCTTTTTCAGAATTACCCTCGCCAGTGCTTCTGGGAATAAAGCTGGCAGAATTCTCTTCAGGCTTATTTTTATTTCTGCTTGCAAGAAAGTTAATCAACTGATAATTGTTCTGTCCGATATAACTCACGGTAAAACGTAAAATGAGCGGTCTTTCAACGTATGGAGACGTCTCCTATAGCTTGGTTGAGGCTTTCTTGGATGGGGTGAGGCGAAGGTTGCGGTGGTAGACGAGACGTTGATAAAGGCTGGCGGGGGCTTCTGCAGGCTCTGGCTTGCGATAGAACCAGAGCGACGGAAGATTCTGTTCATGGCTCTAACTCAGGCGAGGAATGCTCTCATCGCCCTCTCCATTCTGAAGGAGCTCAGGCGCAGGTGCGGCAAATAGCGACGCTGGCAGGCGCTCTACGTGGAGCGCATCAACTCCCTTCAAATACACACCCCACATTGTTAACAATATTCCTGTCTGTCGTTTCAGATTTTTGATAGAGCAGTAAACAGGAGCGGAGGAGATGCTGGCAGCATCTGAGCTGACGGTGCTTGGAATACTTGCGGCATACGTGCTGCTGCTTGCCTTCTTTACCAGAGACGCCATTTCAAGAAGAGACATCGGCGACAACGAGAAAACCTTCTGGATACTTCTGATGTATCTGATGAGCTTCGCCGGCATACTTTTGTACGTGCTTGCCAAAGCTTTCAAATACTACCGTATGGGTGGAGAGGAGGCTCAGCCTTAGGGGCAGGGTTTTATAGTGCTTGGGCAAATATTATGGCATGGGCAGCACCTTCGGCAGGAGCTTCAGGCTCACCACCTTTGGAGAGAGCCACGGAAGAGCGGTGGGTGCGGTGGTTGAGGGCTGTCCCGCCGGGCTTGAGCTGAGCGAGGCTGATATTCAGAGGGAGCTTGACCGCAGGAAGCCCGGGCAGAGCAGCGTCACAACCCCCCGCAGGGAGGAGGACCGCGTTGAGATTCTGTCAGGGGTCTTTGAGGGCAGAACCACCGGCACGCCCATCGCCATGGTGGTATTCAACAGGAGCTTTGACTCCTCCCCCTACGAGAGGTTCAGGCATGTGCCCAGGCCCGGGCATGCAGACCTGAGCTATCACCTGAAGTACGGGCACTGGGACTACCGCGGCGGTGGCAGAGCCTCTGGCAGGGAGACGCTGGCAAGGGTTGCAGGCGGTGCGGTGGCGAAGAAGCTGCTCTCAACCATAGGCGTTGAGGTGCTGGGGCATGCCGTGGAGATTGCCGGCGTGCGGGCTAAGCCCGTGCCCCTGAGCAGGCTGAGGCAGGCAGAGAGCACGAGGGTGCGCTGCGCTGACTTGGAGGCGGCGAAGCAGATGGAGGAGCGAATCCTTGAGGCGAAGCGCTCCGGGGACTCGGTGGGGGGTGTGGTTGAGGTTGTGGCGCTGAACGTGCCTCCCGGGCTGGGAGAGCCCGTGTTTGACAAGCTTGACGCCGACATCGCCAAGGCGATGATGAGCATCGGCGCGGTTAAGGGTGTAGAGATAGGCGCGGGTTTTGAGGCTGCGAGGCTCAGGGGCTCAGAGAACAACGACCCCATACGCCTCAGCGGTGACAGGCTCATTCTGGCTGGCAACCGCTCCGGCGGGGTGCTCGGCGGCATCTCCACTGGAATGCCCATAGTGGTGAGAGTTGCGGTGAAGCCCACGCCCAGCATTTCAGCGGAGCAGGAGAGCGTTGACCTGCTGGAGCGCCGCGGGGTGCGGATTAAAATCTCCGGGATGCACGACCCCTGCATAGTGCCCAGGGTTGTGCCCGTGTGCGAGGCAATGCTCGCCCTGACCTTAGCCGACCACGCAATACGGGCTGGCGTAATACACCCCTGCCGGCTTTAGCCGGTGTAGCGGTAGATGCGTATGTAGGGCACCCGCTCACCCTGCATGTTCACCCACACCGTGTGCACCAGCTCAAACTTCTCGGCACTCTCGGGAGAGAAGAGCAGCTTCACCAAGGTGGCATTTGCAAACTCGGGGAACACGCTCACGCCCCTGTCTGTTCTGTGAAAGATGCTTGCAATTGGCTTTTCGTACTCCCTATTCTCCATGATGCGCCTGTACTCAGCTTCAGAAATCAGACCGTACTTCCTCCATAGCTCAACGAGCTGCTTTGTAACGCCAGCATGGAAGGTTATGGCGCCGCTCTTGGGCACTTCCTCCACGCTCACCAGAACGTAAACGCTCAGGTTCTCAGGGTTGTAGGGCTGAATGTAGCGGTAGAACTCCTCCTCCGGGTAGATGAAAGCCTTGGCAACGTCTATGTTGCGGTGCTCGCTCCCCCCCGGCACCCTGGGTCCAACATTGCCGCCGTCAACTATGGTTCTGCGCACCGCATAGGTCTGCATGTAGTAGCCGTAGTCCCACCAGTGCACCAGCAGGGCATCCTCCGGCGTGTTCTCCCTGAGCCAGTCCCCTGCAAGCT
>JALSIP010000032.1 GCA_026989875.1 archaeon | reverse complement strand
GGAGATGCTCTTGAGCGGGGGGTGCGCTTAGCCTGCTCGGCTAAGCTGCTCGGCGGCAGGGTTGTGGTGCACGTGCCCGAGGAGAGCCAGCCAGCACATGCCGCGAGGAAGAGCCTGAGCATGCGGCCTGTGGAGCTCCAGCCAGCGGTGACGTGCCACGAGCTTCATGTGCCGGAGCCCAGCCTGGAGGACCAGAGGGACGACTGGAGCAGGGTGGCTGAGGCGCTCGCAGAGCTCGGCATGGAAGCTGAGCCCGAGCTTGAGCTTCTCAGGCACCTGAGCGGCGAGCTCAGGAAGGGTGGATGGAAGCTCAGCGTGTGCCTCTGGCACAGCGTGGCGGTGGCGGCGAAGGCTGGAGGCATTCAACCCCTGGGCGTGGCTGTTGACCTGGGCACCACCACCGTGGCAGGCTACTTGGTGGAGCTTGAGAGCGGTGAGGTGCTCGCAACCACCGCCATGCTCAATCCCCAGGTGAGGTTCGGAGAGGATGTGATGTCAAGGGTGAGCCATGCCATGGAGAGCAGGGAGAAGGCAGAGGAGCTACGGCGCTGCGCCGCCAGTGCTCTGAGCGAGCTTGTGGCTGAGCTGTGCAGGCGGGCAGGCAGGAAACAGGAGCAGGTGCTTGAGCTGGTGGTGGTGGGAAACACGGCAATGCACCACCTTCTTTTAGGTCTGCCCGTAGCCCAGCTTGCTCTCGCCCCCTACGTGCCAGCCGTGGCGAGAGGGCTGAGCCTCACCGCCTCGGCTCTGGGCGTGGGAGGCGTGCCTTCAGCCTGCAGGGTTTACCTGCCGCCCGTGCAGGCAGGTTTTGTGGGCTCCGACTGCACCGCGGTGCTGGTGGCACTGGAGGCTGACAGGAGCAGGGAGGTGCAGCTCATAGTTGACATAGGCACCAACGGCGAGATAGTGCTGGGGAGCCGGGAGAAACTGCTCTGTGCGAGCTGCGCCACCGGTCCTGCCTTTGAGGGCGCCCAGATAACTCACGGCATGAGGGCGGTGAGGGGTGCAATAGAGGGGGTGCGCATAGATGCCGAGAGCTTAGAGCCCGAGCTCAGGGTTGTGGGCGGAGATGCCGAGCCACGTGGGATATGCGGCTCCGGCATAATAGAGGCGGTGGCTGAGATGCTGAGGGCTGGAATAATAACCCCCAGCGGTGCCTTTTCAGAGGAGGCTAAGGAGCGCAGCCCCAGGGTGAGGATGGGCAGGGATGGCTGGGAGTACGTGCTCGCTGGCAACGGAAGCAGGACAATCAGCGTCACCCAGAAGGACGTGCGTGCGATTCAGCTTGCCAAGGCAGCCCTGTACACCGGCTGCAAGCTGCTCATGCGGCGCTACCCTGTGGAGAGGGTGGAGAGGATAGTGCTGGCTGGAGCCTTCGGCAGCTACATCTCCAGGGAGGCGGCGCTCATGATAGGCATGCTGCCGGAGTGCGAGCCCTCTAAGGTGGTGCAGGCGGGGAATGCGGCGGGGGACGGTGCCAGGATGATGCTGCTCAGCACCTCCAGGAGAAAGCACGCCGAGGAAATTGCCAGACGTGTCAGGTATGTGGAGCTCACCGCCGAGCCTGGATTTCAGGAGGAGTTCACCAGCGCCATGCACTTCCCCCATGCGGTGGATGAGCTTCCCACGGCGAGAAGGCTGCTGGGATGGGAGTGACTACTTCACCCTCAGGCTCGCCTTGGTGCTCACGTTCTCACCGTCGGAGCCAGCTATGACGTCTATCCTGTAAATCCCGGGCAGCGCATCCCGGGTAAGAACAAGCCTGAAGCGAACCGTCCTCTCCTCACCCGGCTTGAGCCGGAAGCTGCTCCTGGTGAGCGGGGCTATGGCAAGTCCCTCGCTGCCCACCACCTTAACCTCAACCTCCAGCGTGGTTTCGCCCACGTTTGTGACGGTAGCCTCAAGCACCGCCGGCTCGGGTTTTGAGAGCTCTATGCTGCTGGGCTCCACCCTGGCGTCAAGCTTAAGGTTACCGCCGCCCAGCATGGTACATCCGCTGAAGATGAGCAGGAGCATCAGCAGCGCACGCATGATATTCGCTTTGCCTCCGGCACGTATAAATAGCTTGTGATACTTCATGGGAATAACTAAATAAACCACCGCTTTCTAATTATATAATGATGCTGGCTAAGGTTCTGGTGGTTGATGACGAGGAGCTTATAAGGCTGAGCCTGAGAAAGCTTCTGGAGAAGAATGGCTTTGAGGTGGAGGTGGCAGGCTCTGCGGCGGAGGCTCTGAGGAAGCTGGAGGAGAACGGCTTCAGGGTGATAATAACAGATATAATGATGCCTGACATGGACGGTATAGAGCTTCTGCGCAGGATAAAGGAGAGGGACAGCTCGGTTTATGTGATAATGATAACCGCCTATGCCAGCCTGGACAGAGCCATAGCCAGCCTGAAGCACGGTGCCAACGACTTCATAAAGAAGCCCTACGAGAACCGTGAAATCGTGGAGGCTGTGAAAAAAGGTATGAAGGTGGTGGAGGAGGAGGCGAAGGCAAAGGGTGAGGAGCTGCCGATTCAGGTCAGGAAGGAGGTGGCTGAGGGCTTCAGAAGGATAGTGGAGGAGAGCGCGGGGGTTCTGAGCTCTGCTCTGTGCAGGATAATGAGGTGCGATGTGAGCATAAAGGTGTCAAAGCCGCAGGTCAACGTGGTCTCACGCTTCTCTGAGGTGGCAGGAGAGAAGCAGAGCTTTACTGGCACTTTTGCGGCTATTTATGGCGAGCTCTCCGGGAGCGTTGCGCTGCTCTTCCCGGGGGATGATGCGGGGCTGCTGGTGGAGCTTCTGACGGGCAGGGAGGTGGAGCGAGCCGAGACCATGGACCGGGAGGACAGGAAGGTGGTGGCTGAGGTGGGAAGCATAATAACCGGGGAGGCGGTCAAGAGGCTTGGAAACGTGCTGAGGCTCAAGCTGAAGGTGACGCCTGCAAGCTTCATCACCGTAACCTCCCAGAACTTTGAGTCCTTCTTAGAGCTGCGCGGGGGAAAGAGGAAGAGGTACTTTTTTGCTCACAGCCTGAAGCTTAATGCCGGGGGCAGGGAGGTGCACGCCTTGCTGGTGTTCATATTTGACCTGCGCAACTTCCTGGAGGTGCTGAACTCCACCACCTGGGCTTCATGAGGAGCCGCAGGGCAGCGTTAGCGGTCCCAGCGTGCCCCTGAAGCGCACCCGGGTGTTGTAGGGCAGGGTGACGTTCACGGGGATGCCCCCGTCACCGCTGTTTTTTATGTAAACGTAGCTGGAGTCGGTGCTCACGCTGATGTTCTTCCTTAAGATGGAGATGTTCACGTTAGCCATTGCCGAGTAGTTCTGCTCCATGTAGAGTGCCCAGCTCTTGAGCTCGCTCTCAATGCTTGCGGCATCGCAGCCGAAAACCTCCACCAGGTTGTTTGCGGTGTCTCTGAAGCTCTCGTTGAGGCTGGTGAAGGTGTATGCAACCTTGTCGGAGTGCATCACCACCATGGTGGCTCTGTTGCCGTGCTCCACCATGCTCACCAGGGAGGCGGCTAAAATAACTGCAGGTATCACCATGAGGAACGCCATGCCGGTGAAGACGAAGGCTCTCATTCTCCTTCCTCCCAGAGCTTCAGGGTGAGTATGACGTTCTGCTTCACGGGCGGCAGCTGGGGCACCACGTCTTCGGGCGCCATGCCAGCGGGTACCTCAATTATGTAGAAGACGCCAGCGCGGTTCCCGGGGAGGCGGATGTAGGTGTAGTAGGGGGTGAAGCTCTGCCAGCTTGCAGGCGCTCCGGCTGGGTTCCAGTCACCGAAGTGGAACTTTGCCTTGCACACCGTTGGCGTGCCGCCGCTGTCGGTCTCCACGTACCAGTAGTCTCCCTCGCACAGCGGGTCGCCCTCCATGGGCAAAACCGGCGATGAGGGCACCACCTCCTCGCAGGTGAGGTAGTTGAGGTAGGTGCCCACCGCATCCCCCTGGGAGCTCAGCACGCTGGCTCCTGAGAGCTCCGCCACGAACCAGTAGTCGTAGATGCTGAGGTTGCTGGTGTTGAAGCTCAGGGCATAAATCTGCCAGCCTATGCCCCTGGCGTCGTAGCACACCTGGTCGGTCCAGTTGAGCACCTTAGAGATGTAGGTCAGCGCGGGCTTCCTCGCCACCACCACGTCCTTCGCCCTTGAGATGTTGCCCCGCTCAAGCTTCAGCACCTCCCTGCTGCCGTAGTGGATGGTGTAGGAGTAGTTTTCCACGAGCAGGCTGTTCAGGATGCTGCCCATCTCGCTTGTGTTCAGCTCGTCCAGCGCACCTGAAGCGTAGATAGCCTCAAGCACATCCGCGGCTTTGCGGTGCTTGTCCATGAGCTTACCCTGGAGCTCGCCCCCCTGACTGAGGACGCCTGCCTGGGAAAGAGCCGCTATCAGCACTATCACCGGTATTATGGCGAGGACGGCATCCATGGTGAAGACAAAGCCCTTCACCGCCCCACCTCCAGCATAACCCTCACGGGCACAGAGCCGTTGATGGTACCGAACCTCTCGGCTGCAAACACCTCAGCAACCTCGTCACTGCTGCCCTTGCTCACCTCCCTCACGAGCTCCCCGGTGGAGGTGTAAACCGAGAGGTTGATGTAGGGGTAGGGGAGCAGGGGCTCAAGCATGCTCACGTTTAGTGCCATGAGCTTGGCATAGCTCAGGTTGTTGTAGCCCTCGCTGCCCTGACTGAGCAGCCCGGGTATGCTGGGCGGAGCGCTGGCATTCCAGTCTGGAGGCACGCCCGGAGACTTCATGAGCACGTCAAGCACGTCCATGGCGGTGCGCTTGGCATCGTAGTAGTAGGCGTAGTCCTGAACCTGACCCGCAAGACCCGAGAAGGCAGCAGCCGAGATGCCCAGGGCTATGGTGAGGGGTATGAGCGCTATCAGCAGGTCAACGGTGAAGAGCTGGGCTCTCATGTATAGACCTTAGCCACTCTGAGATATAAAACATTCGCAGCTACTTCCTGCTTGCTATGCGCAGCGCCTCCCTCACAAGCTCCCTGTGCCTGTCCTCAGCTTTCATGATTTCTCCGATAACAGCCTTAGCCTCAGCATCTTCAAGCTCATCAAAAACCTCACCGTAAACCTCAAGCGCATTTTCTTCAATTTCTTCAAGCCGTTTCAGCAGTCTGGCAAGCTCCTGTGTCACTCTGCTCCCCCCTGCATCCGTCAAGCTGCGATATCAGCATTTTAAGCACCTGATGGTGTGCTTCTGACTCTCTGGCGATTCTGTCCAGAATGTCAAGTATCCTCTGCCTTTCCTGCATGCTCAGGGTGCTCCTCTCCACTGCCCTGTGAAGGTGCTTTGCAATGATTGCAACCCCTCTTTCTTCAAGCTCTGCAAGAGTCTCAAGCTTTCTGACAGCACGGGTGTTCTTCATGCAACCCCCACCTTTTTATACATTAATGCTCAGTAAATTAACCATGGAAACAGAACTCATAAAGATGGCAGTGATTGCGGCACTGGTTGGCGGGCTCTTGGGGGTGGAGAGGGAGCTGAAGGTGCAGGTTATAGCCGGCACGAGAACCTTCATGCTCATCTCCTTAGCCGGTGCCCTCAGCACCTACATCGCCACCGCCATTGCTTCACCCTGGTTCGTGAACGTGACCCTGCTGGGCGTGGTGCTGCTGGTGCTGCTGCTGGGCACCATAAAGAACTTCAGAACCTACGACATCGGACTCACCACACCCGTTGCCTTCCTGCTCGCCTACCTGATAGGCGTGCTGGTGGGCATGGGGATGTACACCGAGGCGGTGGGGGCGGGGATACTGGTGACCAGCATCCTGGTGTTCAAGAAGTACACCCTGATTCTCTCGGAGGCGCTGAGCCATGATGAGATGCGCTCGGCGATGGAGTTCGGGCTGATAGCCTTTGTGCTCTATCCCGTGGTGCCCCCGCACCCCGTTGACCCAGCCGGGCTGATAAACCTGAAGCAGGTGGTGGTGGCGGTTATTGTAGCCTCAACCGCTGGCTTTGCAGGCTTTCTGGTGCTGCGCTTCTTGGAGGAGCGGCTGAAGGCGGTGCAGGCAGGGTTTGCGGGCGGACTGGTGAGCAGTGCCGCGGTGGCGGGAGGTGTTTCGGGGCTGGATGCCAGAACAGGGGCTGCGTGCGTGCTTGCAGCACTTGCCGCGGAGGTGCTGAAAAACACGGCGATTGCAGCCTTCATCAGCTTGGAGATGGCGGTTACGCTGGCGCTGCCTGCGGCTGCGATGCTGCTGTGCTACACCCTGCCCGCTGCGTTTCTCAGCAGAAAAGCTGAGCGTGCCGAGCTTCAGATGCGCTCACCCTTTGCGCTTCTTCCTGCGCTCAGGTTCACGCTGCTGCTGCTGGCGCTGATAGTGGTGTTCTACTATCTCGCACCTCACGGGCTCTTCCTTTACCTGACAGCGGCTGCTGCCGGGGTTCTCTCAGGCGGTGCCGCTCTGGGTGCGCTTGCCGTGCTCAGCTCATCCGGCAGCTTTGGCATGGAAAGCGCCGCCCTCGCGGCAGTGCTCAGCCTGGGCGGCTCGGGAGTCAGAGCTGTGCTGCTCCTCAGCGGGCGTGCCAGGCTCTGCGTGGCGCTGCTGCTGGCTCTGGGCACAGCGGCTGCACTGCTGCTAATTTTATATCGTTAGCCGAGCTGGAGATGTGAGATGCGGGGAATTGAGGAGATTGCGGAGCAGGTGAGGTACAACTGCGAGATAAGCAACGCCAGATTCTGGGGGATATATTCAATCTGCGGTCTCCTGATGCGTTTGAGGAGCCTCTACAGATTTGAGAACTCTCTTGAGCCATGGGAGAGAATAGACAACCAGAAGCTGATGAGCTGGCTGGATTCAAAGGAGAGAATGTGGAGGGAGCTGGCTGGAGCTGAGCTCAGGAGAATTGAGGCGGCTGGAGAGAGCGTTGAGCCCATGGATGTGGAGGCTGTGGAGAGGCTGCTGGAGGAGGGCTACTGCTATGGCGCTGGTTACTCCACAGGCATGAGCCCCAGCTTTTTTCTGGCAGAGCTCAGGGAGCGCTACAGGTTCCGCGGGTTCCTGGTGAGCGTGGCTGGCAGAGAGGTGGTGAGGGACCTTCTGGCATCTCCTGCCATGTCTGCAGAGGGCAGGATATACCTGCGCCTGGGCGTCTTCAGGGAGTACCTGTGGGAGAAGGTGGAGGAGGCGAGGCTGAGCAGAAAGCAGGCGCTGCTTCATGCCTTTGAGCTTCACGGAATTTCCGAGGAGGAGCTCATGATGCCGGGTGAGGAGCTTGACGCCAAGGTCAGGAGGATGGCGGAGGAGGAGAGCTACACGCTGCTTGCCCACGAGCTGGGTGAGCAGCTTCAGAGGGAGATTCCGGCCGAGCTCTTCAGCGGCGCCACGGGGCTGCTGGAGAGGGTGCTGAGGGGTGTGAGCGACATGCTGGCAGATACCCACCCGGAGGGAAGGCTTGAGGCGATTGTCAGGAGGAGAAGTCTCGCCTCCCTTGCCTTCTATGTGGCGGAGCTGACGGGCATCAGGAAGGAGATGTTTCCAGAGCTGCAGGAGGCTTACCTCAGGGCTACGGAGGGGGACTGGAGTGCTGTGCATGAGGCGAGCAGGGCTGCGAGGGAGCGTGCGGTGAGGTGTGCTGTGCAGCTCAGAGAGATAGCCTCTCAGGGGCTGAGCCAGGAGGAGCTCAGAGCCAGGCTCAGGCAGATGCTCGCCGAGCAGGGGATAAATTTATAAACCCCTTCCTGTATCACATTATACTAAAAACCTGTGGAAGGGATAGAGAAGGGATGGAGACCTGTTCTGTCTGCGGACTGCCAGAGGACCTGTGCATCTGCGAGGAAATTGCAAGGGAGAGTCAGAAAATTACCATATCCCTGACCAGACGCAAGTTTGGCAAGGCGATGACGGTAGTTGATGGTATCAGCGAGAAGTCCATCAACATAGCTGAGCTTGCGAAGAAGCTCAAGGGCGAGCTTGCCTGCGGGGGAACGGTGAAGGATGGCAGGATAGAGCTTCAGGGGGACCACAGGCAGCGGGTGAGGGAGTTTCTGATAAGGCATGGCTATTCCCAGGACCTGATAGAGGTGAAGTAGGCTCTTGGACGTCAAGCAGATAGTGGAGGCGGGTCTGTTCCTGTCCACGGAGCCGGTTTCTGCGGCGAGGCTTGCGGAGCTTGCTGGAGTGGAGCGTGCTCAGGTGCTGGAGGTTCTTGAGAGGCTCAGGGAGGAGTACTCAGCCAGGGGCAGTGCAATTCAGATCGTGCAGGTGGATGAGGAGCGGTACGTGATGCAGGTCAAGCCGGGGCTTGCGGTGCTTGCGGGCGAGCTTGCAAAGCCAGAGCTTGGCAGGGAGGTGCTGAAGACTCTTGCGGTTATAGCGCTGCGCCAGCCCATCACGCAGGCGGAGCTGGTTAAGATGCGGGGAAGCTCTGCCTACGCCCACGTTAAGGAGCTGGTCAGCCTGGGCTTCGTGGAGAGCGTGCGCGCTGGCAGAACGAGGATGCTGACCACCACAGGCAAGTTTGCAGACTACTTCGGGCTGAGCAGGAACATGGAGGAGCAGAAGAAGCAGATTGCCAGGATGCTCACCGGTACTCGTTGAGCCTGCTCTTCAGGCGTTCAAGCGCCTCCCTGATTCTCTCCCTCTCGCTCTTAAGCACGGTGAGCTCGCTCTCAAGCTTTCTTATCTTGTGGTAGTGGTAGGCGTTCATCACCAGCAGAATTCCCGCCAGCACGTAAAGCAGAAGCGTCAGGTCCATGCTCTTTCCTCCTCACGTACCCGTGAGCGTAACATTAAAATAGGTATTCGTCCATACTCACACCGCCTGATGGTTATGAGCGCTGACGTGGTGATAATCGGAGCAGGACCTGCAGGGCTGTTTGCTGCCTACGAGCTGGCTGAGAAGTCCAGCCTGAAGGTTGTGGTTGTGGACATGGGCAGGGACGTGGACGAGCGCGAGTGCCCGATGGAGAAGACTGGCAGATGCATGAACTGCAAGCCATGCAATGTGATGTGCGGTGTGGGAGGTGCGGGCGGTCTGAGCGATGGCACGCTGAACCTCCGCCCGGACATAGGCGGCAACCTCTACGAGTTCATGAGCGATGCCGAGGCGTGGGAGCTGGTGCGGTATGTTGACTCAATCTATGTGAGGCACGGCACGCCGGACAGGCTCTATAAGGCGAGCGGCAAGCAGGAGGAGGAGCTCTCGCGCAAGGCGGCAAGCGCGGGCATTGAGTTTGTGCAGATACCGCAAAGGCACATAGGCAGCGACCACACCCCCGAGGTTATAAAGAGCATAGCCGAGCACCTGCGCAGCAGGGGCGTGAGGTTCATCCTCAAAACCAGGGTTGAGGAGATAACGCCGGAGCTTGAGGTGGTGCTGTCCTCCGGCGAGAGGCTAAAGCCCAGGTACGTGATTGCCGCCCCGGGCAGGGCGGGAGCCTCCTGGATGGTGGAGCAGGCGCAGAGGCTGGGGCTGAGAATCAGGCACGGACCGATTGATGTGGGGGTGAGGGTTGAGGTGCCGGCAGTGATAATGGAGCCGGTGTGCAGCATAAACCGCGACCCCAAGTTCCACATAATAACCAAAACCTACGACGACTTCGTGCGCACCTTCTGCGTTAACCACAGGGGTTTCATGGTGAAGGAGCACTACCGCGGGTACGTGGGGGTGAACGGGCACTGTCTGAGGGATAAGAAGAGCGAAAACACCAACTTTGCCTTCCTGACCAGAATTGAGCTCACTGAGCCCGTGGAGAACTCAACCGAGTATGGAGAGAGCATCGCAAGAACAGCCACCACGCTGGGTGGCGGAAATCCGCTGATTCAGCGCCTCGGTGACCTGCGCAGGGGCAGGCGCTCCACCTGGAAGAGGATAAACTCTGGGCTGGTGCACCCCACCCTGCGGGCGGTTACTCCCGGAGACATTGCCATGGTTATGCCCCACCGCATCGTCACCAACATCCTGGAGGGGCTGGAGAGGCTGGACAGGGTTATTCCGGGCGTTGCCAGCGATTCCACCCTGCTGTACGCGCCGGAGATAAAGTACTATGCCATGAGGGTTGAGGTTGACAGAACCATGGAGACCTCGGTGGAGAACCTCTTCGTGGCTGGCGATGGTGTTGGCGTATCCAGAGGGCTGGTGATAGCCTCAGCCACGGGCGTGCTGGCAGCCAGAGGCGTGATGCAAAAAGAGGGGGTGGAGTGGCAGGCTTAGAGGCTTAGCCTATATGAACAGCGTAACGTCAGCGTCGCCAGCAATCTCCAAGAAGCCTGCCGCGCCTATGCAGGCGTCAACCATCAGCTCCTCCTCTCTGATGCCCATCACATCCATGGTCATCTGACACCCGTAGAACTTCACACCCATCTCCCTGCACACCTCTATCAGCTCTGGAATGGTGGGCACCTTCTTGTCAGCCATCATCTTTTTCATCATTGCCGTTGCCATGGCTGTCATGCCCGGCAGCATCCCGATGATGTTGGGCACGGGCATGGGCATCGCGGGATTTGCGATGGGTGCCACCTTCAGGGAGCGGTACTTCTTCCTGTTAACTATGTCCAGACCGTAGAAGGTGAAGAAGAGGTGCGCCTCCCAGCCCATGCTGGCTGCGGTGCTCGCCAGTATCAGCGGCGGATAGGCAGAGTCAAGGGTGCCCTTGCTGACTATTATGCACAGCTTCTTCTGTTTCATTCTTTCACCTCCGGCTTCCTGATGTAGAACACGTACCTGCCTTCCTCTTCTGCCATGCCGAGAAGCTCAAAGCCGCTGTTCTTAGCCCACGCCGGTATATCGCTCTTCGCCCCCCTGTCGGTCGCTATGACCTTCAGCACCTTACCCGGCTCAAGCTTCTCCGCAGCCTTCCTGGTCTTCAGCACAGGCATTGGGCAAACCATGCCAGAGGTGTCCAGAACTTCATCTGCCTTCATGCTGTCCCTCCTATTTTTTACTTAATTCTGAGTAAATTTTATATATAAAGGTTTCGGATGTTCACACATGGCTGTGGACAGAAGGCTGGTGGAGCTGCTCAGGCGGCTTGGGCTGAGTGAGTATGAGGCGAGAACGTATCTGGCTCTTGTGGCGAAGGGCAGCGCCACGGTGCGGGAAATACGGGAGCTCGCGGGCATCCCCTACGCCAGGGAGTATGATGTGCTTGAGAGCTTAGAGCGACGCGGATATGTGCTCGCGCAGCCCGGCAGACCGAGGCGTTACATTGCGGTAGCACCGCGGGAGGTGCTTGAGCGGGAGCTTGAGAGCGTGCGCCGTGCGGTTGAGGAGCTCTCTTCCTCCCTTTCCAGAATCTACTCTGCTCCCGGCGGTGGCGGAAGCATTCACGAGGCGGTGTGGGTGATAAGGGGCAGGCAGAACATAGCTGAAAGGTGCAGGAGCATGGTGAACACCGCCGAGGCTGAGATTCTGCTTATGGGCAGCAACCCCGTGAGGTGTGCGGAGCTCGTGGAGGCGCTGGAGCGGGCATCAGCACGCGGGGTGCGCATAAGGGCTCTGGGCGACTTCAGCGCTGAGACGGAGCGCATGCTTGATAAGGCGGGCGTGGAGCACAGGCGCTACATCCACGAGCATTCCTGCTTCCTGCTTGCAGACCAGCGGGAGCTCATTCTCTCTGCAGGCGACCCGCTGCAGGAGGAGTCTGCGATATACAACCGCAGCTCTGCCTGCATAAAGCTCTACAGGAGCTACTTTGAGCACGTCTGGCAGGAAAAGGTTTAATACTGCTGCTGCCAACACGCGCAGTATGGAGAGGATAAGCATCTCCCTCCCCGAGAAGCTGCTCCGCGAGTTTGACCGGGTGCTCAGGGAGAAGGGCTATGTGTCCAGGAGCGAGGGTATAAGAGATGCCATAAGGAGCTACATAATAGAGCACAGCCACATCTCTAACCTGCCAGCCGAGATAGCGGGCACCGTCTCGGTGATATACGACCACGAGAAGAGCGAGCTGCTTGAGAAGCTAACCCACACCCAGCACGAGTTCTCGGAAATTATCCAGAGCACCCTGCACCTGCATCTTGACAGAAGAAACTGCATGGAGGTGATTGTGGTCAGGGGCAGCGGGAGCAGGGTGAGGGAGTTCGTTGACCGGGTGAAGACCATAAAGGGCGTGAAGTTTGCGAAGCTCACAACCAGCGTACCAGAGGTGCTCAGCTGAGGATGCACGCGGTAGAGGTAGAGGGGCTGTGCAGGAGCTTTGGCAGGCAGGTGGCGCTGCACGGGGTCAGCTTCAGGGTGCGCAGGGGGGAGAGGTTTGCGGTGCTCGGAGCTAACGGTGCCGGCAAGAGCACGCTTCTCAGGATACTGGCGGGGCTGCTCAGGCAGGACTCCGGCAGGGTCATGGTGGCGGGTGTGGACGTGGCGGCAGAGCCCATAGAGGCGAAGCGCAGGCTGGGTATGGTTGCCCACGACCCCTGGCTCTACGGCGAGCTCACCGCCGAGGAGAACCTGCGCTTCTATGCCGGCATATACGGCTTGCCTGAGAGCAGGGTTGGAGAGCTGCTGGAGGAGGTGGGGCTTGCTGAGCATGCGCACAGGCTGGTGGCGACTTTTTCCAAGGGGATGAAGCAGAGGCTCAGCATAGCAAGGGCGCTGCTTCACCAGCCCGAGGTGCTGCTGCTGGACGAGCCTACCTCGGGACTTGATGCCCGGGGCAGAGCCTGGCTCAGGAGGCAGCTTGAGGAGCTCTCAGCCAGGGGGACGGCGATGCTCATAGCCACCCACCACCCCGCCGAGGCGATGGCATGCGTCAGGGGCATACTGCTGGAGGCTGGCAGGGTGGTTGCCCGTGGCTCCCCGGAGGAGCTGCTCGCGGCGCTTGCGGGGGAGGGCGAATGAGGCTCAGAGCCGTGCTATGGATAGCACGAAAGGACCTGCTGGTTGAGCTGAGGAGCAGGCACACCCTGAGCTTCATGCTGCTCTTCTCCACGCTGTCCGTGGTGTTCTTCTCCAGAGTAGCGGGTGCCTACGTGGGCACCACCCCGGGCATAGCTCCAGGCTACCTGTGGCTGGTGTTTCTGTTCACCGGCATGCTGGGCACGGGCAGAGCCTTCCTGCGCGAGAAGGAGGCTAACACCTTAGATGCGCTCAGAGCCATGCCCGTCAGTGCCGCAGAAATTCTCACAGGAAAGGCGGTTTACAACTTCCTGCTGCTCTTCGGCGTGCAGTGCGTTGTATTCCCCGTGTTTCTGGTCTTCATGGACATCCAGGTAAAGGGCAGCCTCCTGCTCGCCTTCGCGGTTCTCAGCCTCAGCAACCTGAGCTTTGTGGTGCTGAGCTCGGCGGTTTCAGCGCTGGTGCTGGGGGCAAGGGCGAGGGAGGTGCTGCTGCCTGTGCTTCTCATGCCCCTGCTCTTCCCCCTGCTGGTGCTCTCGGTTTCGGCGCTCAACCGTGTGCTCACAGGAGGTGCGGGCGTTCTCGCAATAGAGAGCGAGCTCAGGCTGCTCTTAGCCTACACGGGAGTCAGCTCGGTTATCGCCCTTCTCACCTCCGAGGCGGCTCTTCAGGAGTAGCCTGCAGAAGGAGCACAGCTCTCCACCTGCCGGGAAGCCGCAGGAGCTGCACTCCCTCACGGGTGCCTTCTCCTCCTCCTCCCCGGCAAAGATTTCGCGATGCTTCAGGAACTGGGTGTAGAAGTAGAGTTTTGTGCCGGGAGAGTGCTCCTCTATTCTGTTGAGCGCCTCCTTTACCGCAATGCTGGTTGCGCCTGCGGAGAAGGGGCACTCCAGCTCGCTCACGTAGTCTATACCCCTGACAAAGGCGTAGGTGGCGGTCTCCCTCTCGCTCAGCAGACACAGGGGTTTAACCTTTGGTCTCAGCTTCTCATGCCACGCCTCCACCCTCGGCGCCTGCCGTGCCGCCAAGGCGGTGTTCCAGCGCAGCAGATTTGCGAGAAGCACGCTTGCCTCGTCGTCCAAGTTGTGGCCTGTGGCGAGAACCTCATAGCCGCCCTCAAGCGCCACCCTGTTCATCACGTGCCTCTTCACTATACCGCACACGCTGCAGAGCTCTCTTGAGCCTCTGCGAAGCTCCGGCATGGCTGAGCCGTACTCCTCCTTCAAGCTGAACACCCTCAGCCTGAGCCCCCTCTGCTCCGCAAATGCCTCGGCTTTCTCCCGGGAGATGCGGGAGTAGTCCTGCTTCTCTATGCCCAGGTCTATGTAGAGCCCGTCGGCGCTGTAGCCCAGCTCGGTGAGCGCATCCCACAGGGCTAAGGAGTCCTTGCCACCCGAGACCGCCACCAGCACCTTTGAGCTCCTGTGCATGAGCGAGTAGCGCCTTATGGCTCTTTCCACAACCTCCAGAAACCTCTGCACGAAGTGCCGCTCGCACAGCGCTAAGCGGTGGGCTCTCAGGTTTATCACCGCCAGCCTCCTGCACCTGCTGCACCGCATCTAACCACCTGATATCGCCGAAATCAGCTCAACCTCGTCTCCATCACGCAGCCTGTAGTCTTCTGTGACCAGCCTGCTGCCAACCCTGGCGATTATGCCCTCTCTGCTGAGCCCCATCTTTCTGAGCACATCCTCAACCCTTGTCCCTGCCTCAACCTCCATGGTTCTGCCGCGGAACTTCACGGTAGCCGGCATGAAACAAGCATCTCTGGCTTCCTTTAAAATCCTTTTCTTTGTTACGCACCGTCCAATGCTGGGGTAGCCGGATGAAGGTTGGCATAGTAGGCGGAGCAGGCAGGGTTGGCTCTACGGTTTGCTACACCTTAGTGCTCCTTAGACTGGCTGATGAGATTTACCTTCTTGACACGGACGCCGAGAGAGCTAAGGGGGAGGCTATGGACGTGCTGCACACCCTCTCGGCGGTTGAGAGCGATGCCGAGGTGCGGGGCGGCTCTGATTACGGTGCCTTGGAGGGGTGTGAGCTGGTAATTGTCACAGCCGGGGCGCCCAGGAAGCCTGGCATGAGCAGGCTGGAGCTGCGGGGAATAAACAGGGACATAGTGCGGGAGATTGCCGCAAAAACCGCCGAGCACGCCCCAGACAGCATGCTCTTCATAGTCACCAACCCCGTTGACGTTCTCACCTACCACGCCTGGCAGGCTTCCGGCTTCCCTCCCGAGAGGGTCTTCGGTCTTGGCACGTACTTGGACACCATCCGCCTGCGCAGCATGCTCAGGAAGGAGCTGGGCATTGCTTACGGCGAGGAAGCCTACATCTTCGGAGAGCACGGGGACAGCATGTTCCCTGTGTTCAGGCTCTCAGAGAGCTACCCCCGTGAGAGGCTGATGCAGGTTTACAGGGAGGTGCGAACCTCGGCGATGGAGGTGATATCCCGAAAGGGCGGCACCTGGTTTGCACCTGCCCTTGCCATAGCAAAGGTTGTGGAGACTCTCAGCCACGGCGGCAGATGCACCCTCTCCACCTACATAGAGGAGCACGGGCTCTACCTGGGCTATCTGGCAGAGCTCTCAAGACGCGGCGTCCGGCAGGCTGAGTTTGAGCTGACTCAGGAGGAGGCAGAGGCGCTGCAACGCTCAGCGCAGGTGGTGGGCAGGGCTATAGAGGAGTGAAGTACTCCCTCTCCACCTCCAGCACCTGCTCCGGGGTTTCTGCACGCATGTAATCCCGCAGCAGCTCGCGGTTCAGTGTGAGGAAGCTCTCACCCCAGGAGAACTTGGAGAGCAGCCTGCTCGCTTCCCCCGGCATGCCCAGGATGTGCAGGGCGCCCGCAAGCGCCTCAACGGTGCTGAGCTTTGCGGGTTTGCCGTAGTTCACAGGGTTGCCCGGCACCAGCAGCGGCAGCCGCCTGCCTTTAAGCCTGCACCTCCTGAAGACCTCTTCAGCATGTTCCCAGGAGCAGTCTAAGGCGATGAGCACCTTTGAGCTGGCGTCCCGCCTGCTCAGCGGCGTGCTGGAGAAGGGGTTGAGCAGCGTGCCATGCTTTGGAATCGCTCTGAAGCTCCGCACCAGCTTAACCAGTCCGAACCTCGCCAGCTTCAGGGCGGTGCACTTCCTGGGCGCGCACTGGGATGCGTGGTAAACCACCAGCCTCACCGCTCGCCCTCCCGCACGTCCTGAAGGAGCTCCCAGAGCTGCACCGGCGGCGGTGTGCCCTGCAGCACCACCGTGGTGTTTCCGTAGAGCACCGCAAAGGCTGGCTGGCTCTCAATTCCCAGCCTCCCGGCGTCCTCCGGGGTGAGCCTCAGCAGCACCGCGCTCCTGTTCAGCCCCAGCAGCCAGGCTTGCGGGTATGGGGGCTGCTCGCCCAGATACGCCAGCACGGGTCTGTGCTCAGCCTCCGCAAGCTTAAGTGCCTGCTCCATGCTGCCGAGCCAGACGTCCCCTGCAGCCTCTGCCTTAACCAGCGCCTTCAGTCTGAGCCTGCCCTTCAGCCACTTACCTGCCAGCGGATGGTTGCGGTCAACAAGCACGTGGGTGGCGTTCATGGCGATGTAGCGCAGGAACTCGCCGCCGCGGGTGCAGGTGACGTTGAGCACGGGGGTGAAGAAGTAGGCTATGGTGGTGCTGTTCTGGGTTATGCTCAGGTTGCCGCACTCCGAGCTCAGGCTGCTGTTCTCTGCCGCCCTCTCAGCCACCACCCGGTCACCGCTCACATTCACCACCCTCAGGCGGTACAGGCGTGTTCTGAGCACCTCGCCAGCCTCTGGCGCCTCTCCGAACTCCTCAAGAAAGCGCTGCCTGCTCATCACCACCTTTCTGGGCAGGAGCATAAGTCTCGGCTCCCAGCGCAGCAGGCTGTGGTTAACCCTGCCGAAACCCTCCCAGGGCGGGATTTCACCCACCCTCACCTCACCCACCCTCATGCCCAGGGCAAGCGCTTCAGCCCAGCTCACCAGCTCGCCCGAGCCGATTATGCCGGCGGTGCTGCCCCTGAGAATGGTGCTGTTTCTGTGGTAAACTTCATACTCCAGCTCCACCCAGTCGCCGTAGCCTGCGCTTGGCGCCTCCTGCACCGCCGTCTGCTGCGTGCAGCCCGCAATCAGCAGGATGAGCAGGAGGAGAATGCAGAGGTACCTAAAGCAGCTTTGTGAACACAACCGCATCCTCTCCGTCGGAGTAGTAATTCCTGAGCACGCTCTTTTCCACGTATCCCAGCCTCCTGTAGAAGTCCATGGCGCCGGTGTTTGAGGCTCTGACCTCCAGCCACACCTCCATGGCATGCCGTTTTCGGAGCTCGTGCTCAAGCACCAGCATCAGAGCCATGCCGATGCCCAGCCTCCTGAAGCCTGGATGCACCGCAACCACGATTATGTGGCCACGAAAGCTTATCACCCTTGCGGCAGCATACCCCACCACCCTCCCCCCGAGCTCAGCCACGAAAAAGGTGTCTCCGTGAGCCTCGTAGATGTTCATTATGAACTCGGGAGTGTAGGGCTCTGTGAAGCATGCCCTCTGAATCTCGCACACCTGCTCTAAGTCATCGGGGGTGAAGTTTCTTATTCTCAGCATGGAAAGCGCTTCACCTGCCAAGCCTTTTTGCCATGTAAGCCCCATACCTCTCATATCCCAGCCTGCGGTAGTAGGCTCTCGTGCCTATGGCGCTGGTTATCAGCAGCCTGCGGTAGCCTGCCTCCTCTGCCAGCGCCTCGGCTTCTGCAAGCAACCACCTGCCATAGCCGCGGTGCTGGGCGGAGCTGCCACGCTCACCCAGAGGCAGAGCCTCACCCACCACCTTCAGCTCGCGCACCACGGCGCTGTTCTGCATCTCCCACCTGCTGGCATCTGGCGAGGGATACCTCAGCCTGAGGTAGGCGAGCAGCACCTCTCCGGCAGCATCCTCAATGCTCAGAAACACCTCGGTGCCGCCTGAGGCAGCATAGCTACGCCTGTGGAGCACGGGCTCGGGAACCCCGGCACCACTCCGCCCGAGCTCACGGCATCTTATGCACCTGCACCTCCTGCCGGTGCTCAGCAGCCTCTGTGCAACGAGCTCGCCCAGGTTGCTCTTCTTAACCCCCGCCACGATCAGCCTGGCGGGAATGTCCCGCTGGATGCGCATGGTCCTCACCCAGGGCGGGAGCTGGCTCTTTATCTCGGCTATCAGGCTTGCAGCCTGCCCATCGCTGTAGGGCGTGAACTCACCCCTCTTCCAGAGCTCATAAAGCTCGGTGCCCTCTACTACGAGAGCCGGGTAGATTTTGAGCATATCAGGCATGTAGGCGGGGTTGCTGAAGAGCTCTTGGAACATCCTGAGGTCCTCTTCTGGCGTTGAGAATAAGCCCGGCATCATGTGGTAGCAGACTTTAATTCCTGCATCTTTCAGCACTCTGGTAGCCTCAACCACATCCTCAATGCTATGCCCCCGCCTCACCCTGCGGTAAACCTCCTCGCTCAGCGTCTGCACGCCAAGCTCCACCCGGGTCACGCCCATCTCCAGCATCTCGTCCACGTGCTCTTCTCTGCAGTAGTCAGGACGGGTCTCCAGGGTTATGCCCACGTTTCTCACTCCGGCGCTCTCGTTGGCTGCTGTGGCATCTTCAAGCCGCAAACTCCTGCCCTGCCCGGGGAAGCTGTTCATGGCGTCTAAGCATTCTTTTATGAACCAGCGCCTGTATTCGCGGGGCAGCGCAGGAAAGGTGCCCCCCATGACGATGAGCTCCACCTTGCTGATGGAATGCCCGGTCTCGGCAAGCTGCTTAAGGCGTGCCTGCACCTGTAGGAAGGGGTCGTAGTTGCACGCCTTTGCACGGAGTGCTGCAGGCTCCTCGCCGGTGTAGCTCTGCGGCGCATTCCTGCCCCTGGGACAGTAGATGCACTCACCCGGACACGGCGCCGGCTTCGCCATCACCGCCACCACCGCAACCCCCGAGAGGGTGCGCACAGGCTTGAGCTTCAGAAGGGGTTTAAGCAGCCTGCGCTCTTCAGCACTGGCATAGCTGAGGATGGCGGTGTTGGAGGGTATGCGCCTGAGCCTGAGCTCTCTGGCAACCTGATGCTTTATCTTCTGCACCTCGCTGCGGGTACAGACGCTGCTGCCAAGCAGCCTGCTGATTATCCTGCGTGCAGCCTCTCTCTCACATCCAGCATCGCATGCACCCATCAGTAGTATCTGCCCCCGCTAACGTCATACTCACCGGGTTATTATCACCGGGGGATAACCCATGGTTGTGGCGCACTTCTGATGCTCTTCTGGAAAAGTTTGAAATCGGCAAATACAAATGAAAATAGTAGGTGGCAAAATGGAAAGCTCATATAATGAGATAATTGAAATTCTTAAAAAACATAAAAATGAGCTTAAATAAAGAAATTGGATTATTTGGATCTTTTGTCAGAGGAGAGGCTGAAGAAGGCAGTGACGTGGATATACTTGTTGAATTTGAAAATCCAATAGGTTTACTCAAATTCTTAGAACTGGAGGAATATCTGAGCAATTTAATAGGTAAAAAGGTGGATCTTGTGTCTAAAAAAGCACTTAAGCCGCATATCGGTAAGTATATTCTTGAAGAGGTCGTGAATGTATGAAAAGAACATGCAGGGATTACGTACTGGAGTTGAAGAATTTGTTGGTGACATGGATTTTGATGAGTTTATACGGGATAAAAAACTGTAAATGCAGTTATTAGGAGTCTAGAAGTAATGGGAGAAGCGGTAAAGAAAATTCCGCATGAAATCAGAGATAAATATCCTGAAATTCCATGGAGATACATTGCAGGCATGAGGGATAAGTTGATTCATGAGTATCATGGCATAGATCTGGAAATTGTGTGGGAAGTAGTAAAAACTGAGATCCCACCACTTAAGTCTAAGTTTGAAACGATACTAAGGGATATGGATGAATAGGCAGGGTGATGCTTGATGCTCTTCTGGAAAAGTTTAGTAAAAGCTGTCCAGGTTGCTCTGCCTCTCGCCCTGCATGAGCTGCCTGAACACCACGTACCTCTGAAAAGCTTCAATGCTCCTGAATCTGAGGGCTGAGATAGCCCTGAAGCTCCAGTCGCTGGCGTTTATAGCGGCGATGCTGTTGGCAATGTTCGCTGACTTAACCGCATCCTCGGTTTCTATGTAGCTCGCAAGAAAGGCTCCCGCAAAGGCATCGCCGCAGCCCGTGAGGTCCACCACCCTGCTCTGAACCACCGAGGGTGAGAAGCTGACCTCGCCGTTTTCAAGCACGATGCTGCCGTACATGCCCAGCGTGACAACTATTATGCCGTGTTTCTGCTTCTTAAGCGTGCTTATGGCGTGCTCAAGGCTCGGACTCAGCGTGAGCCTCATAGCCTCGTGGTCGTTGAGTGTGAAGATGTCAACCATGCCTATGAGCTCCATAACCTCCCTGCGGTGGTTCTTGAAGTAACTAACGTGGGTGTTGAGTGAGATTATGCTGTAGGTGTGCTCTCTGAGGTATTCAACAAAGTCTTTCTGTTTTTTTGGAGACATGGGAGCTATGTGATATGCTTTGGCGGTCAGGTATCTGGAGGGTATGTCCTCCTTTTTCAGGCTTCTTCCTGCTCCGAGGTGGTAGCCGGTGTAGTGCGCCTGCCCGGAGGGGGTGTACTCTATTTCAAAGCGGGTGCTCTTCCCGCTGACCCTCTTTATGCCTGAGGTGTCAACACCCCACCTCTCAAGCTCTCTGAGGAAGCTGCCGGGATAGTCGGAGCCCACCCTGCTCACTATGCCGCACCTGCAGAAGGTCTTTGCGGCGAGCGCCGAATATACCGCCGCTCCACCTGCCTGGAGCCTCTCCCTGCCCCTGAGCTTCACCCTGTCTATGCTGGTATGCCCCACGGTAACCGCGTCCATCGCTATCTCCTTGGCACAGGCAAGTTATAAAAATCACCCCGGGGTAGGTATAACCATGAAGATTCTGGTGGCGATAACGGGTGCGAGCGGTGTTGAGTACGGGCTGAACTTTCTGCGCAGGCTGGGGGAGCTGGGGGTGGAGCACGAGTGCGTGGTTAGCAAGGCGGCTGAGAGGATTATTGAGGTGGAGTGCGAGGCTAAGGCGCCCGAGTGCTACAGGGAGCACGAGATGGATGCACCCTTCGCGAGCGGCTCCTCGGCACTGGATGCGATGGTGGTTATACCCTGCAGCATGAAGACGCTGGCGGCTATAGCGGGTGGCTACTCCGGGAATCTCATCACCAGAAGCGCCGATGTCATGCTGAAGGAGCGCAGGAAGCTGGTGCTGGTGCCCAGGGAGACGCCGCTGAGCGTGGTCCACCTGAGGAACATGCTCACGCTGGCGGAGATGGGTGCGGTGATTCTGCCGGCAATGCCGGGCTTCTACCACAGACCCAGAAGCCTGCAGGACATGCTTGATTTTATAGCGGGCAAGGTGCTGGATGTGCTCGGCATAAACCACAACCTGTACAGGCGGTGGGGTGAGTGAGCTTCAGGGAGTTTCTGAAGCCTGAGGTGGTGGTGGAGGAGGAGCTCAGCACCGAGTACGAGATTGCGAGGGTGCTGCACAGGTATCAGGAGAAGGCGGTGCTTTTCAGCAGGGTGAGGGGCTCGGAGCTCAGGGTGGCGGGGAATGTGGTGGCGAGCAGGGAGGCGATGTGCAGGGCGCTGGGCACGAATGTGGAGGGGTTCCTGGAGCATGTGGCAATGGCGAGAGAGCGCAGGGGAGAGCTCCTTAAGACTGAGGATGCGCCGGTGTATCAGAGAGCCCTGAGGCTTGAGGAGCTGCCTGTTCTCAAGCACTACGCTAAGGATGCGGGCAGGTACATAACCGCAGGGGTGGTTATTGCAGAGGATGAGGAGCTGGGAAGGAATGCCAGCGTGCACCGCATGCTGGTGCTTGATGACAGGAGGCTGGTGATACGGCTGGTGGAGAGGCACCTGCACGCCTTCTACACAAGGGCACTGGAGAGGGGAGAGGCGCTGGAGGTGGCGGTGGCTATAGGCGTGCACCCCGCGGTGCTGTTCGCCTCCGCATACCCGCTGGAGATGGGCAGGTATGAGCTTGAGTTCGCCTCAGCACTCATGCGCAGACCCCTGAAGCTGGCTGATTGCAGGAAGGTCTCGCTTCAGGTGCCCGCGGATGCGGAGGTGGTGATTGAGGGCAGGCTCACGGCAGAGATGCACGAGGAGGGTCCCTTCACAGATATCACGGGCACCTACGATTCGGTGAGAATGCAGCCGGTGGTTGAGGTTCTCGGAGTTTACTGCAGAGAGGACGCGATTTACCACGCTATACTGCCAGCGAGCCGTGAGCACCGCCTGTTCATGGGCATGCCCAGAGAGCCGGAGATATACCGCAGAGCTTCACAGGTGGCGAGGGTGAGACAGGTGGCGCTGACCCACGGCGGCTGCGGCTGGCTTCACGCAGCGGTGGCTATTGAGAAGAGCTCCGAGGAGGAGCCCAGAAGGGTGATTGAGGCGGTGATGCAGGCGCATCCGAGCGTGAAACACGTGGTGGTGGTGGATAGCGATGTTGATGTCTTCAGCCCCGAGGAGCTGGAGTTTGCCATCGCAACCAGATTCCAGGCTGACAGGGATGCGGTGCTGTACAGGAATGCCAAGGGCTCGTCCTTAGACCCGAGCGCACAGAAGTCGGGAAGAACCGCAAAGCTCGGCATAGACGCCACAATACCGCTGGAGGAACGGGAGGCTCATGAGCGTGCTGTGATACCCAAGCGGCGATGACAGGGGGTGCACCGCCCGCGCTGGATTGTGCCGCAGCTCTGACTCCCTACACCGCTCTATCTGCTTACAAGAAAAGCCCGCCACGTCTTAGCAAGGTGGGAACCGTGCACCGGGTGCCTTGCGCTCTCTAAGTACTTTATTGTGGGAGGTGCAGAGTGTCATCCCGTGTCACCCTGGGGATGTCAACCTCAAGCACGGTTCTCTCGCCGGGGTTTATTCTGACCTCGCGCTCCATGCTGCTCATCTCAAGCAGGTCCGGGTCAAGCCAGGTTATCTTCACGCTGTATCTGCCGGGCTGGAGTCTCAGAGGTCTGTACTCCTTAGCCGTGCCCGGGTTTATGTACTCGCCCCTGTAACCGAGCCCCGCCCTTAACTCAACGTAA
>JALSIP010000031.1 GCA_026989875.1 archaeon | reverse complement strand
TTCTGCCGGCGTGGGGTGAGAGGGTGCACTCCCGCAGGGAGGTGAACATCTTCAGGGACTTCTGTCCCCTGCCCCCGAGCCAGGTGCAGGAGCTGTGCCACATCCTGCTGATGAAGCTGCTGCCGTCGCTGGTGGAGCGGGACATTGAGAGCTTCGGGGAGGGAATTAACATGATCCAGAGGGTGGGCTTCAAGAGCATTGAGCTCATGCTTCAGAGGCGGGAGGTCAGGGAGCTGCTCTCGCTGTGCCAGAGGCTCAGCTACGGCGCGGGGCTGAGCAGCTTCGGGCCGGTGATATACGCCTTCCCCAGGTCCGCCGCCGAGTTCGCCGAGGCTGTGAGCTCGCGCAGCGACGTGCGATGCGTGTGGTTCACCAGAGCAGACAACAGGGGGGCGGCGGTGAGATGATGCTGGGCAGGTTCAGGCTGGGACGCAGGGTTTTCACGGGCAGGGTTGAAGATGGCGAGGTGCTCGCGCTTACCGGGAGGCTTGCACGCAGACGCTTCGCCTTAGAGGAGCTTGAGCCCCTGCCCCCGTGCACCCCGCAGAAGATACTGGGGGTGGGTCTGAACTACGCCGCCCACGCAGAGGAGCTGGGCATGGCTCTGCCTGAGGAGCCCGTGATATTCATGAAGCCCGCCAGCGCCCTGCTGGCGCACCGCAGAAGCATAATACTCTGGAAGGAGGCAGGCAGGGTGGAGTATGAGGGCGAGCTTGCGGTGGTGATAGGGAAAAGGTGCAGAAAAGTGAGCCCCGCAGAGGCGCCCGAGCACGTGCTGGGCTACACGTGCTTCAACGACGTTACCGCCAGGAGGCTGCAGGCGAAAGACGGACAGTGGACCAGGGCAAAGAGCTTTGATACCTTCGCGCCCATAGGTCCCTTTATAGCCACCCGGGATGAAGTAGGGGATGTGCAGAATCTCAGGCTGAGAACATACCTGAACTCGGAGCTCAGACAGGACTCCTCAACCTCGGACATGATATTCAGCGTGGCTGAGCTGGTGAGCTTCATCTCTGGCATAATGACGCTTTTCAGAGGGGACGTCATAGCCACGGGTACGCCGCCAGGAGTGGGGGAGATGAGAGCAGGAGACGTTGTCAGCGTTGAGATCTCAGATATAGGGAGACTTGTGAATCCTGTTTCGGATTCTGAAAGAAAAGAGATTAATATGATGAGAAACAGGTAGTAGTGTGGGGCTGGGGGGAGGGCGGACCCCTCATTATCACCCTGCCCATCTCATCCCCTCCGTTTTAGGCGCTAAGTTTTTAATGCTGCGTGCACATATTGTATATGAGGTGGAATATGCTCGGCAGGACGGGTGTTGCGCTGGGTCTGGGAATAGCGGTGCTGTTTGCGGGGGTGGTTTACACCCTGACTTCAAGCACTGCCAGGCTCATAGACACGCAGGCGGAGCTGCTCAAGGCGAGGGTGCACGGCGAGCTCGGGGGTGAGGATTATGCTGAGCTCTCCAAGGAGGCGGAGCGCAGCTACAGGCAGTCGGTTGCGGAGGCGCTTGGCAGGATAGTGGAGAAGATTGAGGAGGTTGCGGGACTGGCTGAGCGTCTCCTGCCGGAGAGCAACACCAGCTCCAACATCAGCCTGCTTGCCAGAAACCTGAGCATGGCGGTGGAGAACTTCAGTGCTGAAGGCTGAGCAGGTACTCTGCAAGCTTCTCGGCAGCTCTCTTTCTGTGCGAGAGCTTTGCCTTCAGCTCTGGCGCCTCCGCGAAGGTTGAGCTGCAGCCCTCGGGCACGAAGATGGGGTCGTAGCCAAAGCCGTGCTCACCCCTCTCAGCGCCGGTTATCCAGCCCCGCACCTCCCCTCTGAACAGCCTCACCCCCGTGCCGAGCCTGAGCCCCAGCACGCTCACCATCCACGCCCTTCTGTCTTCCTCGCCCTGCATCATCCGCAGTATGCCCCTGTTGCCTATGCTCTGGTGAACGTAGGCTGAGTAAACCCCGGGAAAGCCTCCGAGGGCTGAGATGAAGAGCCCCGCATCCTCTATAAGCACTGCCTCCCCCTCAATCTCTCCAAGAGCGTGCAGCACCACCTCCTCCAAGGTGTCTGCCTGCACCTCGGTGTAGCGCTGCCGCCTCCAGCGCAGCTTTACGGCACTGCCTGCAATCTCACGCAGAGCCGCTGCAAGCTCCCTGAACTTGTGCTCGTTGCCTGTTACAAACTCAACCTCTATGCTCAAAGTACCTGCCCCTCCTCTCTATGCCCAGCATGCGCTCAATCGTCTGCTCAGCCTGCTCAAAGCTTCTCCTGTAGCCGGAGAGGAAGGAGTCCATGATGAGCTCCTCATGGTTAAAGTGGGTGGAGCGAACGCACTTCCTGAACACCAGCAGGTCGGTGCCGGCTGCCTCAAGGCTTCTGCTGACTTCGCCCAGACCGAAGTCTATGAGGTGCAGCCTTTTCCCCGAGAGCAGCATGTTGGCGGTGGTCAGGTCGCCGTGGATTATGCCGCTGCGGTGCAGCCTGCCGGCAAGCTCGCCAGCCAGGGTGAAGACCCTCACGAGCTCCTCTTCCTCCATGCCGTCCACCAGCCTGCTGAGCTTTTCTCCACGTATGAAGCTCATGCACAGCTTCTTCTCCTCCAGGTCAACGTCCAGCACCACAGGTGCCGGCACGCCCGCACGCTTGGCGAGGGCGAGAAGTCTCGCCTCCCTCTTCGTTCTGGTGGTGCGCAGCATCTCGTCAAGCTCAGGGGAGCGGTAGCTCTTCCTGATTCTGTGCTTCACAACCACACCGTCGCTCAGGTACAGCACCGCCTCGGCACCTCTCGCTATTACCTCCACAGCACATCCACCTCGTCGGTGCGCCACCTCTGCCTGACCTGCGTCTCCTCCAGCCTCTGCCTTGCACCTGCCAGGTAGCTCAGCACGCCCAGCCAGGCTATCATCGCTCCGTTGTCTCCCAGCACCTCTGCTGGAGGCACGAGCAGCTCCGCCCCCTGCTCGGAGCACATCTCGCCCAGCATCTCCTGAAGCCTCACGTTTACTCCCACGCCCCCCGCAAGCAGCACCTCCCGCTTTTCAGCCTGAACCAGCGCCCGCTCGGCAACCTCTACCAGCATCGCAAATGCCGTCTCCTGCAGGGAGAAGCAGACGTCGGCAAGGCTTTCTTTCTCAGCCAGCCTGAGGGCAGCCGTCAGGAGCCCTGAGTAGGAGAGGTCCATGCCCTTGACCACGTAGGGCAGGGGAAGGTAGCTCCCCTTCTTGGCAAGCTTCTCCACGGCAGGTCCCCCGGGCATGCCCAGCCCGAGCTCCCGGGCGAACTGGTCTATGCAGTTGCCCAGGGCTATGTCAATGGTCTCGCCGAACACCCTGTACCTGCCCTTGGCGAAGGCTGTGACCTGGGTGTTGCCTCCGGAGACGTACACCGTCAGCGGGTCCTCGGCGCCGGTGGTGAGCCTGCCTATCTCTATGTGAGCCACGCAGTGGTTGACTCCTAAGAGGGGGAGACGATGCTTCAGTGCCAGCGTCCTCGCCGCCACCGCCGCCACCCTCAGACAGGGACCGAGACCAGGACCGCGGGAGAAGGCTATAAGCGAGAGCTCCCGCATCTCCAGACCTGCCTCCTCAAGCGCCTGCCTGACCAGCGAGGGCAGGTGGGCGGCATGATGCTGCGCTGCCTCGGAGGGATGAATGCCTTCTGCCAGCTTCATGTGCTTCACCCTGTTAACCAGAATCTCGCCGCTATCGCTCACTATGCCAACACCCAGCTTCTCTGCTGTGCCCTCTATGCCCATGCACAGAAACTCTGCATCCTGCTTAGCGCGTGAGCCCATTGTAGCGCATATCTGAGGGCGGGGGATAGATAAACTTTGCGTCGTGAACTTGGATTTCAGTCCTCAACCCCCTTCTGTGGCGTTGAACTCATCACAGCACCAAGCACGGCAGCAAAGCTTGTGCAGACTAATGCACAAGCGAAATGTTTGGCAGATAACACAGAAATAATAGAGAAGGGGGAATACATAAAGATTTTGTCAATATCAGAAACAGGGATGTCATCAGTTGCCAAAGTTGCCGGTCATTAGTGGAGATAAATTAATAAAAATATTAACTAAATTGGAATACGAAGTAACAAGACAAAAAAGATAACAAAAGTTGGTGAGCATAATATAACCGTACCAAAACACAGGGAGATTACGAAAGGTACGTTAAATGGTACGTTAAATGATATACAATGATATACTCTCAAAAGTATCTCTATGGAATAACATATAAATGATGAGTTAATTAAGAAGAAATATGAGAGGTGAATATATGACGCATGAGCCGAACTCTCGCAACCCTGTGGGTTGCTCTGGGCTAACGCTCTCACTTAACACCGGGTATGCGGTTCGCTATCGCTCACCCAAACCACCCTATCGGGTGGCTTCGCATATTCGCCAGACGTTAGGCGACATGCATTTGGAGATGGGGTAAATGAAAATATATCTGGACACATCGGTAATTTCTGCACTCTTTGATGATAGAAACCCTGAGAGAAAAGCATTGACTGAGGAGTTTTTCTCAAAAAAGGGAATTTATGAAACTTACATATCAGAGCTTACAATTGCAGAGATAGAAAGAACTCCCGACAAGGTCTTAAAAGATAAAATGAAGCAAGTGATTAAAGACTTTCTTGTCCTTGAAATAAACGAATCTGTGGAGGAGCTAGCAAATGAATACATGAAATATGGTGCAGTCCCTGAAACTTATTCAGAAGACGCTTATCATATCGCAGTTGCAGTTCTTAACGAGATGGACTGTCTATTGAGCTGGAATTTTCGCCATATTGTGAGGAGGAAAACGAAGGATATTGTGAGAATGGTAAATACTTTAATGAATCTAAAACATATAGAAATAATTGCACCAGGAGAATTATTATAGGAGGTGAAAAACATGGAAAAGAAGAAGGTCCAAGATATAAAAAAGGAAATAGAGGAGGAATTTCCGGGAGATTTTGCATTACAGCAAATTCACATAGCAAGAAAATTGCTTGCTGAGGAGGCAAAGGAAAAAGGGATAACCTTTTGGAAATACATAAAAATGCAGGCAGCAAAGACGAAGAATGTTGTGCACGGCGTATAACAGCGGGTATCTGGCTTTACTACCCTTCGCTCGAATCCTCGCTATCGCTCAGGACTTCAGATACCCGCCGACCGTTAAGTGAAATGCCCAAGCCCGCCCAGGAGGTGTGAAGATGAATGTGTTTCGGACAATAAAGCAATTTTAACCCCCTAGACGTATCACATCTCAGCCAGCACCTGAAGTTTTTTTCTTTTCATTGAATCCGAGAGAAATTATTATCCCCAGCAAAAGTACAATCATAGCAACGAATTTAGCAATTGATCTCTCGGTATATCGCTACATTATCCATGCTCAGCGCTTTCTTCATCACTTTAAACATCCCTGATAATGCTTCTCACCGTCTTAAACATCTCCCATGACTTAATAAAATCGTTGAAGCTGCTGAACAGTCTATCATATAGCCTTCTCATGCCATTATTTCTCAGCGAGTGGAATGGTGCGAATCTTCCTATAGCTCGCCTCACGTTCAGGTTCTTCTTCGGGAAGATGCACGGCTCAACCCAGTGCTGCAGAATGCACTTACTGGAGTTCGTGGGATCATGAAAATAAAAGGGCTACAGACTTTACGAACTATAAGCCCTTACCTCAGTGGAGGCTTGTCCCTTCCCGCGCCGTGCTGTTTATGATGCCCATGGGCTGAGGAGGTGACAACATGTCAGCGCCCCTAACCACCGGGCTCCTCTCTCCGTGCGCTGGTCACATGGCGAGCGCCTTCTCAATTCCATCGGCAGGCACACCTGCTTCTCGCAGCTTCAGTATAGTCACCACGTTTCTGATTTCATTTTCTCTCAGGAAGAGATGTGCCATGGGGACGCCGATGTGGAACCTGTCGCCTCTGAAGGCGCCTGCGTACATCCTTAGCATCTGCCTGCGCAGCGCCAGCTCAAAGGGCAGCACCGAAACCAGCTCAATCTGGGCAGGTGCCTCCTGGGATGCGGGCATGAAGTCTGCACCCAGGGGCAGCTCCCTTGCCAGAGTCTCGTACTCCTTCAGCAGCGTCGCAACTAAGGAGTGGTATGCAAAGCCGTGAATCTCCGTGGCGAGCTGGCTCAGGTGCCTCACGCTGAGTATTGCCGCGAGCACATCCCTGCCCACGCGGTAGCTCACCGGTATGAGCTGCTGCTCAAGCTTCGTGAACTCCGCCCCCCTGAGCCTGAAGGCGGTGAGCACATTGCGCATGTCTATCTCCCTGCCGATGAAGTCCCTGGCAATCCTCCTGTCCTTGGTTGACAGGGAGGAAGTGCTGCTCCACAGCTCCCTGTAGAGCGCTGCATCAAGGGCGGTGGTCAGAGCAGAGACACCGGTTTCCTGATAGGCTGGCAGTGCTCCTGCGAGAGGCTTGTAGTACACCGTCTCTCTGAGGCTCTCCACCATCTCCCTCACATCCTCTGCGGCGAGAAGCTTTGCCAGCACCTGCTTTGGAAGGGGCTGTGAGGGGTAAAAGAGGTGCTGAAGCTCCTCTGCGGGCATGCCTGCGCTGCGCAGCCTCAGCAGCGGCTTCAGCACGGTATCCGAGATGTACTTGCGGTAAAGTCTCTGGAGCACTGTCTTCGCCTCCTTGCGCACGCCCTGCACCAGTCTGCCGTACTCTGCGGCTAGCTCAGACAGCAGAAGCGCCTCAACCTCCAGAATCCCTGCTCCGTCTCCGAGCTTGGCTACGCTCTTTCCCAGGTGAGTCGCCTTGAGGAGGCTCATGCACTCCTCCAGCGATGAGGTCTCGCACAGGGAGCGGTACTCGCCGGGCGTGAGCATTCTGGAGCGCAGCGCCCCTATCTTTGCGTTTACGTATGCGTAGTCACCGGCAGACATCGCTCTAAATCTTTGTCAGCAGCATGAAGGATATTATAAGCCCGTACAGAGCAATTCCTTCAGCAAGCGCCACTATGATAAGTCCCCAGGTCATCATCTCCGGCTTCTCTGAAATTGCACCCAGAGCTGCAGCGCCAGTGTGTCCTATGGCGAAGCCTGCACCTGCTGCCGCGAGACCCACCGCAAGCGCTGCCGCAATCGCATACAGCCCCTTCTGGGTTGCTGCGCTTCCCTGCATCGCCTCGTTACCCATATTCTCCTCTGCATATACCGCTGCCACACTCAGTGCCAGCACAAGCACCATTCCAAGTAGTACAGCTTTTCCTCTCATCATTCTCACTCCTCCTTATACATTATCCTGAGCGGTGAGAAAAGCACACCGTTGGCTCTGTAGAACTTGGAGAAAATCTCGTAGAAGTGCAGCCTGAGGGTGTGCACGAAGGATATAAAGGCTTCCATCACTATTATCAGCACGTTACCTGCGATGAACACCAGCAGCACCGCCGGGTTCAGGAGGCTGTCCCCCAGGGCGAACATCGCCTGAACCATCATCATGCTCAGCGCTGCATGCACCACGCCAATGATGGTAATCCTGAGGAAAGAGAGGGTGTTGGTGAGGTACTTCATGGAATTCTCAAAGGTCTCAATAGCCGAGACCAGCATGCCCTGCCTCTCAACCAGCAGCAGGTGCAGGAACACCAGCAGCACCGGCAGGAGCACACCGCCGAGCACGTGGGGTATGCTGAAGCTCTTCTTCACGAACACTATGTATGAGCCTCCCAGCAGCGCCCAGATGCCCGGGACTCCGAAGGGGCTCAGAAGTGCGTGCTTCAGCTCCCTCTGGATGGCATGGTTAATCAGGTTGAGCACCATGCCGAGGATCAGCAGGAGCACACCTAAGTATATGGAGAAGTACACCGCTCGCATTATCCTGTCAGGAGAGGCGAGCAGGGCACCCTCAAAGAACCTGTCAAGCAGCGGCACCTTAAGGGGCTCAACGGTGAACCCCAGGTACTTCTGCATGGGCGACTCGCCGTGCGCTGCCTCTGCCTCAAGACCGAACATGCTTCCGTAGACAAAGCCCATGAACGTTGCCATTATTCCGCACAGCACCAAGGTTCTGCCCAGTTTTCTTCCCTTCTCCCCGAACCTGCGCACCCTGAAGCCCACGTAAAGACCCGCAAGCACCAGCACCAGCCCCTGACCAATGTCTCCGAACATGAAGCCAAAGATGAAGGGGAAGGTTAGAGCAACAATGCTCGTGGGGTCAATCTCACGGTAGTTGGGTATTCCGTAGGTGGTGGTGAGCGCCTCTAAGGGTTTGGTAACCGGGGGGTTGCGAATCAGCGTGGGTGGAAGCTCGTGCTCCTCCGGCTCCCTGAAGCTCACCACGCACGCACCCTTCGTTGCGTCCTCTATTGCCCTGCGCACCTCCTCCATGCGCTCCTCCGGCACCCAGCCCGAGAACACGTAGGTCTTGCGGGTTCGCAGCATGTTCAGGTTAGCCTCATCCACCCTCTTGGCAGCGCTCAGAAACATCTGATACCTCAGCAGGCTCGCCATCTCCGCCTCCGCAATCTTCCTCAGCTCCTCCAGCACCTCCCGCTCCTCTCTCTCCAGCCTCTCAGCCTGCTCCTGCAGCAGCCTCTTTGCATCCTCCAGCGAGTAAGGAATCAGGCGCAGGGGTATGCTGAGCTCCTCAAACCTCCTGAGCCTCAGCGCCCTGCTCACCTCCACCTCGTACCTGCTCAGCACCCCCACCAGCAGGAGCACGTGCTTCTTGTCAAGCCTCTTGCTCTCCATCAGGTACATGTCTGTGATTTCAGCCAGCTCCTTCGTGAAGGACTCCACCTCCTCGGCTGGCATTGTTCCCAGGAAAAGCGACACATGCTTAAGAGCCCGCATGTCCTTGGGACCTATGCCCATGAGCTCAAGCTTGCTGAGCGTCTCCCGGTGCCCCCTCAGCTCCTCCCTCTCCTTCCTGATTTCAGAAAGCCTGGTGTTCAGGCTGCCCACCCTCTCACCCAGGAAAAACAGCTTCTCATCAATCTCCTCAAAAACCCTCTTTACCTCCTCATCCACCACCGGCAGCTTCCTCGCCACCGGCTCAAGCTCACCGAGGGAATCAACCTCAGCCTGGTGCACCTGCCTCAGGGCTTCAAGAATGTTCTCAATCCTGGACAGGTACTCCGCAGCCTCCACCCGGAACCATCCCGCACCCGCGCTCTCCAGACTCCCCAGAGTCTCCGCATCCTCGCTCAGGTTTATAAAGTGCACGGCGCCCGTGTCCTTTATTACCCTGAGCACCTCATCCTTGTGCTCTGCCAGCACCAGTGCTTCCAGCTTCTTCATGCTGCGAGGTCTCACCATGGAGATTACCCTCACCTGATTGTTGCGAGCTCTCATTTAAATTTTTCTATGGTGTGAACAAACTTTGCCGGCATGCTGGGGTGGGAGAGCACATGCAGATGCAGGTAGCCTGCCAGCGTGTTTCCCTGCACTATTCCATCCCGCCTGCCGTCCACTCCCCTGCCCCTCTCAACCCTGTAGGCAAAGCTCAGCCTGCGCTCCGGCAGCACCTCGGAGTAGTGGAACTCGTGCCCCACCAGCACATCTCCAGCCCGGCAGATTGGCGTTGCCATCTCAGCCCTGCAGCGCACGTAGCCCAGTGCCTGGAACCTGCGGTGCATCCTGGTGCTCAGCGGCAGGTAGCCCGTCATCTCGTACTCCTCCCCCTCCCTGGTGATGATGCTCCTGCCCAAGTACATCAGCCCGCCGCACTCCGCATAGCAGGGCATGCCCTCCTCCAGAGCCGTGCGCACCTGCTCTCTCAGCCGGCGGTTGCGCTCCAGCTCTTCTGCCATCACCTCAGGAAACCCGCCGCCTATGTAAAGCGCCTCAGCTCCTGCAGGCAGCCTTGAATCCCTGCACATATCCACGGGGAGTAGCTGCGCACCCGCGCACTGCAGCGCCTCAAGGTTGTCCTGGTAGTAGAAGGTAAACGCCCTGTCCATCGCCACCGCCACCTTAGCTCTGGGTGTGCGTGGCACGAAAATCCCGCTCGGCTCCACCTCTCCGAGCTCAGGTGCAGCCTCTGCGACCTCCACCAGCGCCTCCAGGTCAATGTGCCTGCTCACTATCTCCGCCAGCCTCTCAAGCTGCTCCTCCAGCGCCTCCCGCTCGTATGCGGGCACCAGTCCGAGATGCCGCTCCCTTATGAACATCTGCTCGTTCCTGGGCACAGTTCCGAAGACTCTCATGCCCGCCAGCCTCTCCACCGCCGTCCTTGCCTTGTATGCGTGCCTTGGGTTGCCCACACGGTTCAGCACCACACCCGCCAGCCTGAGCTCCGGCTCAAACATCCTGTAGCCCAGCAAAAATGCGGCGGCTGTTCTTGAAATCCTCTCCACGTTCGCCACCAGCACCACCGGCGAGGCGATTATCCTGCTGACCTCTGCGGTGCTCCCCTTGGCATCCAGGGCATCGTGGCTGTCATACAGCCCCATCGTCCCCTCTATCACCGCTATGTCCGCGCCCCTTGAGCACCTGACAAGACACTCCCTTATAGCCCCGGGTGGCATCATGTAGGAGTCCAGGTTTCTGCTTTTCCTGCCTGCGGCAAAGTGGTGATAGCTCGGGTCAATAAAATCCGGACCCACCTTGAAGGGCTGCACCTCATACCCCAGGTTGCGAAGCGCCCGCATTATTCCCAGGGAGATGACGGTCTTGCCAGCCCTGCTGGAGGTGCCGGCTATAACAACCCTCGGCACATCCATCAGGCTCAGCTCCTGCGCCTCTTCTGAAGCTCTATTGCATGCTCCATGCTCAGCTCTCCTCTGGCAACCCTGCTCGCCAGCTCTCTGGAAATCGTTATGTTGCCGCTGCGCTGCCTGCTCTCCCTCTGGATGTTCTTTATCTCGCCTCTGGTGGGCTCCGGCTTCAGCCTGTGCTTCAGCGGTCTGCCCTGCTTCATGGCTATGTTCACCGCCGCTATCACATCCCTCAGCTCTGCGCTGCCGCTCACCGTGGGGGTGGTGGCGTGCTCATCCACCAGCTCAATATCAAAGCTGAAGTTCTCCTGCAGCGCCCTTATCAGCCTCTGCCCGTACACACCGCCGCCGTTGCCCACCCTTATCAGCATGCGCCTGCAGGTGTGTAGGCGCAGAATCTCCCTGACCCCCTTCACCACGTCCTCCGGGGAGCTCAGCCTCGCCGCATGCACCACCTTTGCCCCTGCAAGCACCGCAAGTCCAGGACGGTCTCCCGGGTCTATGCCCACAATCAGCTCTCTGTGCCTGCTGCTCTGCCCCTGCGAAAGCAGGTGTGCCCTCTCCACCGCTGTTGCAACACTCTCCTCGCTCACCTTAACCACACACGGAAAGCTGAGCCTTTCAGCCTCTTCTCTGCTGGTCAGCACCACCCGCACCTGGGGCGGTATGACATCGCTGAAGCTCAGGCTTCTGAAAGCTATCCCTCTGCGCTTCAGCTCTCTGGTGAGCAGGTAGTACAGCCTCGGAAACTCTGTCAGCACCGCTATCAAGCAGCACCCTCACTCCCTGTGCGCAGGCTGACGTGTTAAATCATTCTCCCACCAGGCGCTGGGAGTTTCATCCAGGTAGACGGCGCACCACTCCCTGCCCTTCCAGTCCTGTATGTGGAAAAGCCTCACGAAGCACACCATCTCCTCCTCGTAGCCATAGAGCTCGTGCACCACGCCTCTGAGTATGCGGAAGTGCACCTCTCCCGAATCAGAAATCCTGCCGCTCTCCAGCCTGCAGGTTATCAGCTCGCATCCGCTGCGCTGCTCTAAGAATCTGGATATTCTGGCTTCCGCCTCCTCGTATAGCTCCGCATCTAAGAAAGCGCTTGCCGAGACGCACTCCCCCCTCTGCCTGATACTTGTGCTTTCTGAAACTTCGCCGAGATGCTCCAGCAGCGCCTTGGCAATCATGGCAAAGTATTAACCCGTGCAGCTCAAAAAACTAACCAATGCTCTACACACCCGTTCCCACCATACCCGCTGTGGAGCTGCTCAGAGTGCTGCTCTGCGCCCTGAGGGAGCCGGAGGAGCAGCGCACCAGATTCAGGGAGATGGTGCGTGCATACGTAGGCACCAACACCGTGCAGGACTTCTGCTGCGCAAGAGCTGCCTTAGAGCACCTCTTCAGGTGCACTGGAGTGAAGAAACTCGTCATGCCTGCCTTCATCTGCTCCGAGCTTGGAGAGCTGCTTGTCAGGCTGAACATAAAGCCCGTGTTTGCGGACATTGAGCTGGAGACCCTGAACCTCAGCCCCGAGAGCCTGCAGGAAGTGCTGGACCGCAGGACAGATGCGGTGCTTGCGGTGCACGCCTTCGGCAACCCCTGCGAGCTCTCTGCCATCTCCGAGCTCGTCTCGGACGCTAAGGCGATTCTGGTGGAGGACTGCGCCCACGCCCTCGGGGCAAGGTACCGCGGCATGCCTGCCGGCAGCTTCGGTGACTTCTCTGTCTTCTCCATGTACAAGCTCCTGCCCACCTCTGCAGGCGGCTTTCTGTGCTCAAAGCAGGTGCTGGAGGAGCCCCGGGAGGCTGGTGCTCCTGGAGTTCAGCTTCTCAGGCTGGCTTACGTTACAAGGGAGCTGCATCCGCTGCTTCTGCGGCTGAAGAGGAAAAGCACCTCAGGCTCGGGCTACAGCATGCGCAGGTGCTCCGTGCTTGACCTGAGCATATTCAACAGGCTCTTTCCGAGAATAGAGGAGCTCACCCTGAGGAGGCGCAGGTTTGCGGAGGCGCTTGCTAAGGAGCTGGGCAACTACAGGCTGCAGCGGGTGCTCAGGGACGCCCGCCCCTCCTGGCAGAGCTTTGCGGTGCTCCTTCCGGAGGACTGCAGTTCAGGCGCTGTTGCGGCGCACCTTCTGAAGCGGGGGGTAGTAGCCCACAGAACCTGGCACGACGCTCTAATTCTTCAGCCTGAGATTCAGAGGCGCTTCGGAGTCTCAGCCCGCAGCTATCCCGCCACCCTTGAGGCAAGCCGCAGAATAATAACCCTGCCCGTGCAGCCCGGCTACACCTCTGAAGACGCCCGGCTCATAGCAGAAGCCTTTGAGAGCGCTGTCAGCTCGGCATGCTGAGCCTCCCGGCTCTCTCACTCCCCAGCTGATGGCTCAGCCTCCGCAACCGAAATCACAAACCTGGTGCCATCTATGCTCCACTCCCTCACGTAACCCCTGTGCTCCACCTTCTCTCCGAGAACCAGCTCCCTTGAGCGGGTCTCCTTGGCTATGTAATCATGCTGCGCCCTCAGGTAGCGCAGGTGCTCCTCCGGTGCGCTCACCCTGGTGGTGATGTAGGCGTCAACCTCCAGCTCCATCTCCTTGCGCATCTCCTGCACCCTGCGCACCACCTCCCTTGCAAGACCGAGCTCAATCACCTGCTCTGTCCTTCTGGCATCTATGCACACAGCACCCCCCTGGAAGCTCTCGCAGGTCACCATCTCGGGAAGGCGACGCTCAAAGCGCACGTGCTCCCTCCTCAGGCTGAGCTTCTTCCCCTCCACCTCAAGCACCACCTCACCCCGCGTATCCAGCCCGGACTTCAGCACAGCCGCATCAGCCCTGCGAACAGCCTCCGCCACCTTCGGCGCAAGCACCCTGAACTCCCTGCCAATGGCGCTCATCTCCGGCACCGCCACCAGCTCGCTCTCCGGCAGCTCCTCCCCCGGCGAAAGCACCTCCAGCTCCAGGGCGTTGCACTGGCTCCGCAGCAGCTCCTCAAGTGCTCTGGCAGCTACTGCCACGCCCTCATCCTGCGGCACCACCGTCAGCTTCACTATGGGCCACCTGCGCTTCACCCCCAGCCTCTGCCTGGCAGCTAAGCAGGCGTCAACCACCCTCTTCGCCACCTCCATCTGCCCCTCCAGCTCCCTGTCAATCCATCCCTCCTCAGCCTCCGGAAAGCTCTCCAGGTGCACGCTCTCCATTCCCGCATCTAAGGAGCGGTACATAGCCTCGCTCACGTGGGGTGCTATGGGAGCCAGAAGCTTTGCAAGCGTCAGTAGCACCCGGTAAAGCACCTCGTAGGCTGCAAGCTTCTCCGCGCTGTCCTCCTCGTACCAGGTTCTCGGACGTATAAGCGGGATGTACCACCTGCTCAGGTCTTCCAGGATAAACTCCTGGAGCTCCCTGGCAGCGCGGTGCAGCTCAAGCCTCTCAAACGCCTCCCCCACCACCTTCACCAGGGAGTTCAGCCTGGAGAGGAGCCACCTGTCCTCCAGCTTCATGTGCTCCTCGCTGATGCCGGCGGGGGTGAAGTTATCCAAGCTCATGTAGGTGGTGGCGAAGACGTGGGCATTCCAGAGGATGTTGAACATCCTGGCAACAACCTTCACCTCACTCCAGCTGAAGCGCAGGTCCTCCCAGGGCTTGTTAGCCCAGAGAACATAAAAACGCAGCACATCCGCGGAGTAGCGCTCAATCACCTCCTCCGGGGTTACCACATTCCCCAGGCTCTTGCTCATCTTCTCCCCCTTCTCATCCAGGGTGAAGCCGTGCATCAGCACCCGGCGGTAGGGAATCTCGTCAAAGGCTATGAGGCCGCATCCGAGCAGGGAGTAGAACCACCCGCGGGTCTGGTCGTGCCCCTCGGTTATGAAGTCCACGGGGTAAAGGCTGCGGAAGGGCTCCTCCCTTGAGGGATAGCCCAGGGACGCCCAGGGCGCAACCCCCGAGTCAAACCACACATCCAGCACATCCTCCACCCGCCTCATCTCACCGCCGCACTCGCAGGGGTAGCTTACATCCACATAGGGGCGGTGCAGCTCCCTGACGCTTCCAGCCCGCTGCTCAAGCTCAGCCTTTGAGCCCAGCACCTCCATGCTGCCGCAGCGCGAGCACACCCACACGGGAAGCGGAATGCCCCAGTAGCGCTGCCGCGAAATCGTCCAGTCCCTTGCACCTGCCACCCACTCCCGGAACCTTGAGCTCCCTGCCCACTCCGGCACCCACTCAACCCTGTCCACCTCCTCCAGCATCCTGTCCCTGAGCTTTGAGACTGTGATGAACCACTGCTCCGTTGCCCGGTATATTATGGGAGACTTGCAGCGCCAGCAGTGCCCGTAGCGGTGGCTCAGCTTTTCAGCCTTCACCAGCACGCCCCTGCTCTCAAGCTCCGCAATCAGCCTGTCGTCATCCTTTTTAACCCTCAAGCCCGCAAACCTGCCCGCCTGCTCCGTGAACCTGCCGCTGCCATCAACGGGGCAGATAGCCGGGATGCCGTACCTCCTAGCAACCTCAAAGTCCTCGGGTCCGTGTCCAGGAGCGCAGTGCACCAGACCTGTGCCCTCACCCAGCGTTACAAAGTCTGCGAGAATCACCCTGCACGCATTCTCGGGCAGCTCGTAGCCGATGTCGCCCTCAAAGGGATGCAGGTATTCCAGCCCCTCAAGCTCCCTGCCCGGGACAACCTCCAGCACCTCACCCTCCACGCCCAGCCTCTCAAGCAGGCTGAGCTGCTCCTTTGCAAGCACCAGCACGCCCAGGGGGGTGCTGACCTTAGCATACTCAAACTCGGGATGCACCGCCACAGCCAGGTTCGCCACAAGCGTCCAGGGGGTGGTGGTCCAGACCAGCAGGTACTCGTCCTCCCGTCCACGCACCCTGAAGCGCAGGTATATGCTGGGGTCGGTGCGCTCCCTGTACTCCACCTCTGCCTCAGCCAGAGCAGTCTCGCACCTGGGGCACCAGGTGACCACCCTCAGGTCCTTAGTCAGGAGACCCTTCTCGTGCGCCCTTCTTATGGTCCACCAGGCAGCCTCTATGTACTCGTCCCTGAGGGTCATGTAGGGCTCGTCCCAGTCCATCCACACGCCGAGGCGCCTGAACTGCTGCGTCATTATCTCCACGTGCCTTATCGCCCAGCGCCTGCAGGCTCTGACAAAAGCCTCCACATCCCTCTCAATCTCCTGCTTGTTTTTAATGCCAATCTCCTTCTCAACCTTTACCTCTATGGGCAGCCCATGGCAGTCCCACCCGGGCATGCGGTGCACCCTGTAGCCACGCATGCTCAGGTAGCGCAGGACCGCATCTTTTATTATCTTGTTCCATGCCGTGCCTAAGTGTATGGAGCCGCTGGCGTAGGGCGGACCGTCTAAGAAGTAGTAGCTCCTGCCGGAGCGCTGCCTGCTCTTCTGATATATGCGGCGCTCCTCCCAGAAGCTCTGAACCTCCTGCTCAAGCTTCCTGAAGTCCGGGTTACGGGGTGCAGGCTTGACCATGAGCGCATTCACCGGGAAGTTTATTTTCGGTCACCTGAATATAAACATTGGGATGCAATCACGGCATGAGAAGGTTGAGGCGGCACTTGAGCTGCTCAGGTGCGCCAGCAGCAGAAGGCTGAGCCTGAAAGATGCTCTCTCCATAGTCTGCATGGTCACAAAGCTCAGTGAGGAGGTGCTCAGGGAAGCGGTGAAGAGGGGCATCATCCGCAGAGAGGGCAGGGAAATCGTGATTCTGGCGGAGCCAGCCAAGGCGAGGTGCAGGAGGCACAGGTGTGATGCGGTGTGCAGGAGGTGCGGCAGGAGGATAAAGCTGTGCCACTACCTGCACACCGGTGGCTTTGAGCTCGGTCCCTACGGGAGCGAGTGCATCAGAAAGATCGCTCACACCCTGTCCAGAGACTCCGCATAGAAGCCACGCTCTCTGAGCTCTGCTGCAAACTCCCGGGAAAAGCCATGTACGGTGTACACAACCTGGGGGGAGGCACGCTCAACAAAGCTCACAAGGGAATAGAAGTCGCTGTGGTCGCTGAGTGGAAAGGCTGCATGCGCGCCATACCTGCGCTTCGTGCCAGAGTGCAGCGCCCAGCCGCTGACCACCGCGTACCTGTAGTCCCCCTTCATGCTCCGCTTGGCAGATGGCGGTGCGATTATCACCCTGTCCTCAGGGCAGCGCCCGGCTAAGGGACGGTAGCTGCCGAGCTCCACACCCAGGGCTTCGCAGATGCGGTTGTTCCTGAGCACAGTGGAGTGGACCTCAACCCTGAACCTGGAGGAGAGTATCTTAGTGAGCTCCTGCGCCTTCCCCATGGAATAGCCCAGCACCACAGGCTCCGCACCCGAGGCGTGGCACTCCTCCACCCAGTCAAACATGCTGGCTATAACCTCCTCCTGGGGAGGAAACTCATAGAAGGGCTTCCCGAAGGTTGACTCTATTATAAGAACATCGCAGTGCTCCACCTGCGCCGGCGGACACAGCACACCACCCTCGGCGCGCAGGTCGCCTGTGTAGAGCAGCCTGAAGCGGTTCTCCAGAAGGAGCTGACTTGAGCCGGGCATGTGCCCGGAGTTAAGCAGCCTGAGCTCCAGTGAGCCGAGCCGCATGCCGGCGCTGCAGTAGTTTCCGAGCCCAGCCAGCGCGGCAGTCTCGGGGGTGCAGAGCACCTTACCGCTCCCCGCACGGGGCACGTGGTCGGAGTGGGCATGGGACACAAAGCTCAGCCCTCTAACACGTTTCGGGTCAAGATACAGCTCCTCTCCATCCACGCAGAGCTCAATGCCATTGCCAATCCGCAGAGCCGCACCTCCGCTTAGCAGATGTGCCGGCGCTGGATATAAAGGTTGTGATGGGCTGTTTTTTGATATCGTAAAAGTACAGCGCATATATGTAATGACCGCCAACTGCCCCAGATGCGGCATCACGCTGAAGGAGGATGCAGGCGCAAGAAGCCCCACATGGGTCAGACCGAAAAGGAGAGCAGATAAAAGTGGCATATAGAAAAAATAGGCAGAATATGGTGCAGAAAGTGTGCTGCAGAGTACTTTACAGATAAGCCAAATCCAGGATGTGTGATAAAATCCAGAGGTAAAATATACACAATAAACAACTGGCAATTTGACCCACTGAGATGTTCAAAAGAGGATCTGATTGAAGCCAGAGAAGTATGCTATCATCTGTGGAGGGAGTATCATGGATACATGAGGTTTCACGTATTCAGATACTTTTTTCAGGAGATATTTAAGATAACTGTCAGTAAATGCAGAAAATCAGGTAAAATTATGCATTTCAGAGACCTTATTGAGACGGAAAGAAGCTGCAGAGCATCATGCGGGTGGGACTGGGTGAGTGACAGGTAGCCGTGATCACTCCCTCGTCATGACATCATAGCCATAGTGTTTGGTTTTTGTGTGAGCCCAGGACTTCACTCCGAAGGACTCCAAGAAGGCTATGTACCAGTGGAAGGAGAAGAAGTAGAACGGCAGAGCATACTTCAGCACGTAGTTTGCAGACTCAGAGGGCGGGTAGTCCTCTCTCATCCCTATGTAGAAGGTTACTGGATAGAAGGAGGAAAGTGCTGCAAAAGCCTTGAAGGGCATGGCATGGAAGAATATCACGGGCTTGCCGAAGAGCAGCGCCGTTATTATCAGGCTTGAACCCAGGAACAGGCTTATCCACAGCGCAATAATAAAAGATATATTGTAGAGATACAGCAGGTCAAAGGGGTTTCTCACCAGGGGCTTCTCAAGAATCAGGTCCAGGTGTCCCTTGAGCCAGCGGCTCCTCTGCCTGATGAGGGAGCTCCAGGTCACCACCTTCTCATCGTACACCACGCACTCTGGAGCGTACACCACCCTGTACTTTTCAGAAATTCGCAGGAAGATATCGTAATCCTCTATGAGCACGTTTCTCCAGCCGCCCACCTCCTCCAGCACCTTGCGGTGAATCATGACCCCCGTGCCCCCTATGCCCGCGCTCATCCCCAGGTTGTACCTGCCCTTGCAGAATATGTTGAAGAATACCCTGAACTCCACATCCTGCATCTTTGTGAGAAAGTTAAACTCTGGATTTTCGCCCACTATCTTGCCCTGCAGCGCTGCACAGCCCTTCTCAAAGTGCTTAACAGCCTTCTCAATGTAGTCGTACTCCATCTTTGAGCCTGCATCAAGCACGCATATAATATCGCCAGTGCTCTCCTCCACTCCTTTGTTGAGTGCCAGAGCCTTACCTGCCTCGTCGGTCTTGTAGTCAATCACCTTGGCATGCTTTAAGCCAAGCCGCTCAACCTCCTGCTTCGCCAGCTCATAGGTGCGGTCCGTGCAGTTGTGGGCTATAACTATCAGCTCCAGGTTTGTGTAGGTCTGGGCTATAGCCTCGCGCACCTGCTTTACTATAACCTCCTCCTCGTTTCTGGCTGGTATGAGGATGGTGACCTTAGGGTTGAAGAGGGGTGGAGGCGTGGGGTATCTGGGGTTTCTTATGGGGCGCGGGAGAAGAGAGGCGAAGGAGTAGATGACCCACATTGCATTGTAGGTGATAACCACCAGGATGACAGGAATTGACAGGAAAGACAGGTCAATCATTACCCTAACTCCCATCGCCAACGTTGTAAAAGTTTAGTGATGCTTCTGCTTCACGGCTGCCTTTACATAAATCTCCCCTGCAATCTCCGGGTCCAGAGCCACCTCCAGCTCGCCCACTCTTATGACGTATGCGGGGCTCCTCTGGTGCAGCTTGAGCGTGCTCCCCGGCACAACCCCCAGGCTGGCAAGCCTGTCCAGGGTTGAGTGCCTCCTGGGCGAGATGAACACTATCTTAGCCTCTGCGCCCACCTCAAGCTCGCTCAGCGGTGTCACCAGCGGATGCACCTCCTTTCTCAGCTTGGAGCAGCACTCTCCCCTCGGAATGGGCTTGCCATGGGGGCAGGTGGGTGGATGTCCCAGGAAGGTGCACACGCTGTCCGTAGCTTCCGGGCTTAGCAGATGCTCAAACTCGCAGGCGTGGCTTTCCGCAACAGACTCGCTCAGCTCAAGCACATCGCTAAGCAGGCGCTCTGCCAGGCGATGCCTGCGCACCACCTCCCTTGCAAGCCTCTCACCCTTCTCGGTGAGCTCCACCTCCTCGCCCCTGAGCCTCACCATGCCCTCAGCCTGCAGCTCCTCCAGAAGCTCCTCCGTAATAGGCTCACCGGTCTGGGCATGCAGCTCCTCTAAGGTGCATCCGCCTGCCTCCCGCAGCGTCCATATCCCCTCAAGCACCTCCTCCAGCCGCTTCTTCTTAGTGCCGTGCACTCTCACCGCTTCAGCCTCCGCCTGGCTATACCGGCTATTTTGCGGAGCACACTTAATACCTTTGACTCACCCGCGAGCACGTAACCGCATCTTGGGCAGCACCTCTTGCCACAGCCGCCGAGGGGGCAGGAGGTGCACGCCTCTGAAGCATGCTCAAACTCGGCACCGCACAGCGGGCACTTCAGAAGCTCACCCCCAGGCTGCGGAGCAGGAAGTTGAGCAGCGAGCCCACCAGGAAGGCGAAGGGGAATATGAACGCAATGATTGCCGCAGCCACCCTGATGCCCCTCTCCTTCACTATTATCAGGGTGTTGGCTATGCAGGGTACGAAGAGGGTTATGGTCACCAGTGCCACCACCGTCTGCAGGGGTGAGAGCATGCCCTGGGAGGCGAGGGCGAACAGCCCTGCAGCGCCGTAGTCACGGCGCAGGAAGCCAACGATGAAGGCATCTGTAGCCTGAGGTGGCAGACCCAGCATTGACACCACCACCGGCGAGGCAGCGCTCCTTATCAGCCCCAGCGCACCCGTCAGGTCAAGCACAAACAGCAGCAGCGTGCCCAGCACAAACAGCGGCACCGCTTCCCTGAGGTACCACTCAATTCTCGCCAGCGTTTTCATCACTATGTTGCCGGGCTGCGGTATGCGGAGAGGCGGCACCTCAAGCACGAAGTCTGTTCTCTCGCCACCCAGCAGCCTGCCTGCTGAAAACCCCACCCCCAGCAGCACCAGCAGCACGGTACCTCCCCACACCAGCGCCGCCTCTGCGCCCAGGCTTGCCAGCATTCCCAGGATGACGCCGAGCTGGGCAGAGCAGGGCACAGCTAAGGCGAGCAGCAGCGTTGCTATTACGCGCTCCCTCTTAGTCTCAAGTATGCGGGTGGTCAGAGTCGCCATGGTATCACATCCCAGTCCCAGCACCATCGGCAGCACCGCCTTCCCGTTGAGCCCCATGAACCTGAAGATGCGGTTGGTCATTATAGCCAGCCTGGGCAGGTAGCCAGAATCCTCCAGTATTCCGAAGGCTAAGAAAAAGGTGCCCACAATTGGCAGGATTATAGCCACCGAATAGGTCAGAGCCATGGTTATTATCCCGAATTCACCCACCAGCAGCTCACGCACCAGCTCCACGTCTGTAAGGCGGTACACCACCTCCGTTGCCAGGGGGTTGATGTAGCTCTCAAACACCACGCCCTCAAAGAAGTCCACCAGCGTGCCAGCGCCGAACACCCCGACGAACTCGTACATGCCCAGCAGCACCAGCAGCAGGATGGGTATGCCGTAAAGGGGGTGCATGGTGAGCCAGCCCAGGCGCACCAGCAGCGAGTGGCTTTCCGTGCTGTGCCGTGTGAGCACACGTGTGAGCACACCTTTCAGTATTTCCTCAGCCACACGGTGGCGCTCTCTGGCGAGGTTGTAGGGGAGCCTTCCGAATCTGCGCTCAAGCCGGGTGCGAAGCCGCTCAATCCTCTCTATCTCCTCCCCTGACAGCCTCTCGTGCACCCACGCCGAGAGGCTCTCATCCCCTGCCAGGAGCATCAGGGCAAGGGCTCTATTACCCCTGCCGTGCAGCAGTGCTTCCACCTCACGCACAGCCTCCTCAATTGCAGGGGGGTATGTGAAGCTGAACTTTGAGGGTCTGGCTCTGGATAAGCTTGCAACAAGCTCGCCTATGCCCTTCCTCTGGGTGGCAATCACCGGCACCACTGGTATGCCGAGCACCTCCTCTAAGCGGCGGGCATTGACTTTTATTCCCCTGGCTGCTGCCTCGTCAATCATGTTCAGCGCCAGCACCATGGGAATGCCCATCTCACCGAGCTGCAGTGTTATCATGAGCGCCCTGGTGAGGTTCTTTGCGTCTGCGACCTGGAGAACCACATCAACCCCATCAAGCAGTATGTCGCGGGTTACACGCTCATCCTCGCTCATGGGAATCAGGTCATTTATGCCGGGAGTGTCTATCACCTCAACCTCACGGTTGAATCTTGCGGTGCCCCTCGCCACCTCAACGGTGGTGCCCGGGTAGTTGCTCACCGTCACATACCTGCCCGTGAGGCAGGCAAAAATCACGCTCTTGCCCACGTTCGGGTTGCCCACCAGCGCTATTCTGCTACGTGCCTCCGGCGCCTCTGCTCCGCCGCCGTGACAGTGCATTGCCTCACCTTTTAGGTTAGCCTAAATTGGGTAACGTTTTAAAAATATGCTATACCGAGCCCAGCCTTCTTGCAGCAGTGAAAGCGGCGGTGGCGCCGTCGCCCATGCTGCTTGCCAGGCTGCTTCTCCCCACAACGCCGCCACAGGCGAGCACGCCGGGCTTTGAGGTCTGCATCCGCGAGTCAACTAAGATGTAGCCATCAGCGTCCTTGGCGACGTCCACCAGCTCAGAGTTGGGCTTCCTGCCGGAGTAAATGAACACGCCATCAACCTCCAGCACCCTGCGTCCTTCTCCAGTCCCCACGACCACGGCACTCAGGCTTTCCTCTCCCCTGAACTCCAGCACTTCAGCCCCGAGAATCAGACGAACACCAGCCTGCTCCACAAGCGCCTTAGCCTCGGGCTGCAGCCCGGGTGCCAGAAGGAGCACCTCGGAAGCCATCTCTGCCAGAAATTTCGCTGCTCTGACAGCGTGCAGGTCTCCGCCAACCACCGCCACCTTGGCGTTGCGGTATGCAAAGCCCGCACACTGGGCGCAGTAGTGCACACCCTTTCCCCTCAGCCTCCCCTCACCCGGCACACCCAGAGGCTTCTCCCCCGTGCCCGTTGCCACCACCACAACCCTCGCCCTGTGAACCCGCAGGTCGGTGCGCACCAGCAGCTCGTCTTCGCCGCCGGTGATGCGCATAACCTCCTCACCCTCCTGAATTATAACCCCGCTATCACGGGCAGCCTCTGCGAGACGCCTCCCGAAACTCCAGCCATCCCCTGTGTAGAGCAGGCTGTCCACACGCCTGGCTAAGCACACTCCGCCTCCTGCCACCAGCTTCTCAACAACCAGGCACTTC
>JALSIP010000030.1 GCA_026989875.1 archaeon | reverse complement strand
TACCAATATCGGAACCTCCAGCGGGTTCCGATACCTCCAGCAACCTCGGAACCTCCAGCGGGTTCCGATACCTCCAGCGGTTTTCCGAGCCGCGCGAGGAAGACCGAGGGAGCAGAGCTCCCAGGTGGCTCCTGTCAAGTCTCCGGAAAGGAGGAAAGGCATGTGAAGCTGACAAAGTATGAGAAGGCGAGGATAATAGGTGCGAGAGCGCTTCAGCTTTCCATGGGCGCTCCGCCGCTTATAAGGCTCTCTAAGGACATGCATGAGCCGATTACAATAGCCATAGAGGAGCTCAATAGAGGCGTTATACCAATAACCGTGTACAGGCGCATGCCCGAGAAGAAGCTGCTGGGTGAGGAGGAATGATGCCGGCGATAATTGAGGACGTGAGGGCAAGGAAAATCATAGACTCCAGGGGTAACTGGACTATTGAGGTGGAGGTCATCACCGACTGCTCTGCAGGGCGGTGCGCGGCGCCGAGCGGCGCGAGCACGGGTGTGCACGAGGCGCAGGCATTCCCAGAGGGTGGAGTTGACAAGGCTATCATAGAGGTGGAGGAGAGCATAGCCCCGGAGCTCAGGGGTATGGACGCGGCGAACCAGGAAGAGGTGGACAGAATCCTACACGAGGTGGACAGCACCGAGAACTTCTCCAACATAGGCGGAAACACCGCAGTTGCGGTGTCCCTTGCCAACGCAAAGGCTGCCGCAGCAGCCTGCGGCATGCCACTCTTCCAGTTCCTGGGAGGCAACCTTGCCTGCGAGCTCCCGTATCCGCTGGGCAACGTGATAGGGGGCGGAGCCCACGCAGAGGGCGCAACGGATGTGCAGGAGTTCCTGGTAATCCCGGTGGGCGCAAGAAGCGTTGCAGAGGCGGTTTGCACGAATGCAGAGGTGCACAGGAAGCTGGGCAGGAAGCTCGCTGAGGTGTGCGGCGTTGTGGGCAGGGGCGACGAGGGTGCATGGGCACCTGCCATTGATGACGTTAAGGCGCTTGAGCTGCTCTCTAAGGTGTGCGAGGCTGTGGAGGGCGAAACAGGGGTGAAGCTCAGAATCGGAATGGACATGGCTGCAAGCCAGCTATGGAACAGCAGAGAGGGGTGCTACATCTACAGGAGGGAGGGGGTGAAGAGGAGCACGGAGGAGCAGATTGAGCATGTGCTTGAGCTCATAGAGAACTACAGCCTCTACTATGTGGAGGACCCGCTGCACGAGGAGGACTTTGAGGCTTTTGCAGAGCTAACCGCCCGTGCAAAGGCGCTGATATGCGGAGACGACCTTTACGTGACAAGCGCGGAGAGGCTCGCCAGGGGCATAGAGAGGGGCTCCAGCAACGCCGTGCTGATAAAACCCAACCAGTGCGGCACCCTCACCGACACCTTCAGGACGGTGAGGCTGGCGAGCAACGAGAAGCTCGTCCCGGTGATATCCCACCGCTCAGGCGAGACCACCGACACCACGATAGCGCATCTCGCTGTTGCCTTCGGCATCCCGATAATTAAGACGGGCACGGTGGGAGGGGAGAGGATAGCCAAGCTGAACGAGCTTATACGCATAGATGAGGAGCTTTCCGGCAGGGCTAAGCTGGCGAAGCTCCCGGAGTTCTGAGGTGATGGGTATGGAGACGAAGCTCACTTCCCTGGACAACTACCTGGCTGCGGGCGTGCACATAGGTACGCAGCAGAAGAATGCGGACATGATGCCCTACATATACAGGGTGCGTCCCGACGGTCTGTACGTGCTGGATGTGAAGAAGACGGACGAGCGCATAGCGGTGGCTGCGAAGTTTCTGGCGAGGTTCCAGCCGGAGAGAATCCTGGTGGTGTCAAGGAGGCAGTACGGTCAGGCGCCGGCAGAGAAGCTCGCAAAGCTCATAGGCGCAAGGGCAATAGTGGGCAGGTTCATCCCGGGTATTCTCACCAACCCGAACCAGCCGGGATTCATTGAGCCGGAGGTGGTGGTGGTCACCGACCCCAGGGGGGATGAGCAGGCACTGAATGAGGCGGGGGAGATCGGCATACCGGTGGTGGCTCTTTGCGATACCGATAACAGCGCCTCAGGCGTGGACATTGTAATCCCGACCAACAACAAGGGAAGGAAGGCGCTGGCGCTGATTTACTGGCTTCTCGCAAGGGAGATCCTGAGGGCGAGAGGTGAGGAGCGGGACATACCCTTTGAGGAGTTTGAGGAGGACTAAAACCAGGCTGAGAGTATGCTCAGCCTGTGTGCCACCCCCTCAAGGCTGCCCTCCCTGAGCACGGGCAGCAGGGAGATGTCACGCTCAAGCATCAGCCTGGCTGCTGAGAACACGTCCTGCTCTGGTGCCACAACAACCGCAGGGGTGCTCATGAGCCTCTCCACCCTGGGGCTGCGCTTCCTGCCCTTCTCGTCCTCCAAGCTGAGCCTGGCTCTGCCTCTGGCTATTATGTCTGCTCTGGTTATCACCCCGACCACCCTGCCATTCTTCAGCACCGGCATGCCGGGGAGCTCGCTCTCCTGCAGCCTCGCCCACACCCTGCTGACGCTGTCCTCGTGGGAGCAGTGCTCCGGAGGCAGCATGACCTCTTCTACACGCTTCCTTACAGGCTTCCTGCCGCGCTCAACCAGCACCTGAAGCACGTCCCTCGCAGAGAGCATGCCCACCAAGGTTGAGTCCTCCGGTGAAGCCACCACCGGAAGGTGCTCAACCCCGGCAAGCACCATCTTTTTCCCAGCCTCCTCCACATCTTCTTCAGGATAGGTGGTTACAACCGAGGTGCTCATCAGACCCGAAACTCTGATGTTTGAGCGGGAGGAGGTGATACGCAGCACGTCGGAGCGGGTGACTATGCCAGTGAGCCTGCCGTTGCTCACCACGGGAAAGCTGCGGTAGGGGTAGTCGCGGAACATGGCTCTGGCACGGGTCGCCGGGTCATGCTCCTCAAGGCTGACAGGAGGAGTGCTCATGACCTCACCAGCCTTCATGCACTACTCCTCCCCCTCAAGCATGTCGTCCCTGCAGGCTTCGCAGACAAAGCTGCCGTTGACCTCGTAGAGGTTTACCCCCATGTCCCCGCAGTTCTCACAGGTGCCTTTCTCGGGCTCGGGCTCGTGCACGGAAATGCCGCCCTCGCCCTTCATCGCCACTATCTCACGCAGCATCTCTATCTGCCCGGGAGCTATTGCGAGGATGTCCTTGTTGGTGATTATGCCCACAAGCCTGCCCCCCTCTATGACGGGCAGACGCCTTATGTTGTACTTTACCATGAGCTTGCTCGCCTCGGTTACGGTGCTGTCGGGTGAGATGGTCTTCAGGTCAGAGCTCATTATGTCCCTGACCTTCACTAAGGACGGCTTCAGGTCTGTCCCTGCTATGAAGTAGGCTAAGTCCCGCTCGGTGACTATGCCCACGGGCTTGCCACCCTCAACCACCACCACGCAGCCTATGTTGTTGTCTGCCATGAGCTTTGCCGCCTTCTGCACGGTCGCATCCGGCTCTATGGTTACCACAGTCCTCGTCATCGCCTCCCTGACCATAACCTCGGTGTCCATGCTCACCACCCTTACTGGTGATTTCAGGGCGTGGATATAAATATTTTTGGCAGCTCTCATAAGCCCGAGCAGCTAACGCCCGCGTGCACAGGGGTATGTGAGTAATCCCTTACGAGGTTAGGAGGGGGTGAGCTTACATGGAGGCTACTTCGGTTCTTTTTGATGCGGTTGTCAGGGAAGCCTTTGAGACAATCATACGCAAGATTCGCGATGGCAAGAAGCTCACCGACTCTGAGGTTCTGCTGCTGGTGGTGAGCCAGATACGCAGGGAGCAGGAGATGCACTTTGGCGAGATGGAGAGGCGCTTTGCCGAGATAGACA
>JALSIP010000029.1 GCA_026989875.1 archaeon | reverse complement strand
TGCGAAAAACGGCGAGATGGATGTGATAGTGAGGGATGGTAGGATATTTACAGTTGTAGAAGAGGAGCAGAGCTTCTTGCTGAAATCGGGGGAGCTGTACTACTACGGTGGCAATGGCACCGCCCTCACCCCGCCTATTGAGTACATGAACATAGAGTACGAGCTCACGTCCACCGAACCCGTGGACCTTTACGTGGTTCCCTCAGACCGCGACTTCAGGGCGCTCTCCAAGGGCAGGAGGTACCTGCGCTACCCCGACTGCACCAGGAAGGGTGTGCTCAGGCTCAGCGGGAGCTGCGATGGCTTGCGGAGGTACGGGGGAGTGGTCATAGCCAGCACCGGTGCCGGAGATGCGGTGGTGAGCCTCAGGCTTAAATTCTACTTCAGCTACGACACCGGGGAGCTTTTCAGGGACACCAGAATAACCTACTACACCATCGGCGGGGAGAGGTGCGTTCCTCTTGACCCTACCGCCGGCAGGTACGGCTACCCCGGCTATGAGGCGGAGAGCTCGCATAAGGTGGCTTACGACTCCCTGACAGGCGAGAGCTTAACTCTCGGCAGCTAACTGAAGAAGGGCTTCCTCTCGCTCACAGCCCTGCGCAGCAGCTCCTCCAGCTCCTCATCGGAGGCGCCCTTCCGCATGGGTGTCAGAAAATCCACCAGGTTGTCCTCCCGCATCAGGCAGGGTTTGAACCTGCCGTCAGCGGTGATTCTGAGCCTTGTGCAGTGGGCGCAGAACTGGGAGTTGTGCATGGGCTTCACGAACTCCACCCTGGCGCCGTTGAGCTGGTACTGGGTGCGGAGGTGCATGAACCTCCGCCTTCTCACAGCCTTTGCGTGTCTTGCAATCTCAGCCTCAAGCTCATCAAGCTCGTAGAAGTACTTCCTGAAGAACTCCCCGTTGCCTGGCACCAGCTCTATGAGCTGCAGCACCGTGTCGGTGCCGCTGAACAGCCCGAGCATCTTCATAACCTCCTCGTGGTTTATGCCCCTCATCACCACCATGTTTATCTTCACAGGCTTGAGCCCAGCCTCAAGCGCTGCCCTTATGCCAGCCAGCACCCTCTCCACCCTCATCCCCCCCGTTAGCCAGCGGAACTTCTCTGCATCCGTGGTGTCAAGGCTCACGTTCACCCTCTTCAGCCCTGCCCGGCGCAGGCTCCTGGCATACTCTTCCAGCAGGTAGCCGTTGGTGGTCATGGACACCTCCTCCACCCCCTCTACCCTGCTCACCCTGCGCACCACCTCGGTCACGTCCTGCCTGAGCAGCGGCTCGCCGCCAGTGAGCTTGACCTTCCGCACGCCCAGGCGGGCTGCTATCCTGACCACCCTCTCAATCTCCTCTGGGGTCATCTCTCTCCCATGAGCCTCCCTTGAGCCCTCTCTGTGGCAGTACCTGCAGGAGAAGTTGCACCTCTGGGTTATGCTCACCCTGAGGCTTGTCACGGGTCTTCCGAAGCTGTCCTTCAGCATCAGAGCCTCACCCTTATCTCTATAACGTCGCCCTTCTCAGCCTCAGCCTTCTTCAGGCTCCTGACCATCCCGAGCACAACATTTCTCACAAATCCCTGAACGAAGCTGCCCATGGGCACCTCTCTGCCCGAGATTCTGATGCTCACCCTCCTGCCCGCGCTGAGCACCACGCAGTCCTCCACACTCCTCTCACCCTTTGCGATTCGCTCCGCCATCTCCCTGCAGCTCTCGCTTCCGCAGTCCCCGCAGTTCAGCCCCGGGAGCCTTGAGAGCACCTGCTTAACCTCAGCCTCCTCGCCCAGAACCAGCTCAGCCAGCCTCCCGGGCTCTTCAATAGCGTTCACCACGGGCACAGGTGAGGCTGGAAGCTCCTGCGATGCGACCACGCCTGTGACTGCCAGCGTGAGCTCGTCTATGAGCTTTTCGGCTGTGCTCCAGTCTTTTGCAGCCACGAGCTTTGGCAGTCTGGCGTTTCTGAAGCCCTCAACCACCAAGAAGTCGTACTCGCCCAGGCAGGAGAGCGCCTTCGCCGCCTCTTCCGGCGACAGCGGGCGCTTCAGGATGAAGGCAGCCTCACCCTCAGAGAGGGCAACAACCGCCTCTGCTCCTGCCTCAGCATGCTTCCAGGTGTCTTTACCGGGGGTGTCTATGGAGAAGTCTCTGGGAATGTGCTTAAGTGTAGCCACCCTGTAGCCACGCCTTTTCAGCTCCCTGACGAGCTGCACAACCGTGGTGGTTTTTCCGGAGCCGCTCTCTGGAGAGACAACCGCAATGGTTCGCATGCTACTCCCTCACGTGCTTCACCATGTGCCCCAGCTCTGGCAGCAGGAGCTCCATGCCCAGCCTGCATGCGGCTGGCGAGCCCGGGAAGGCGAACACTAAGGTGCGCCCGACAATGCCGCAGGTGGCTCTGGTGAGCATGCTTGCACCTCCCACCTCCTGCATGCTCCTGGCTCTGAAAAGCTCCCCGAAGCCCGGGAGGTGCTTGTCAAACATAGCCTCAAGAGCCTCTATGGTAACGTCCCTGCTCCCCGCGCCAGTGCCGCCTGTGAGAATCACGGCATCAGGTGCATGCCTCTCCACCGCATACTCCACCATGCCAGAAATCACCTTGGCGTGGTCCGGCACAACAGTGTAGAAGACCACCCGGTGCCCCGCCCCAGACAGCGCCTCCCTTATCGCCATGCCAGCGGTGTCCTGCCCGCTATCCCCACGACAGAAAAGCTCAAACTTTGAGTCTGAGACGGTTATCACCGCCGCCCTCACGTGCTGCGGTGCATGCTCCCTGTGCTCCCTTGTGGTCTCACTCATCACCCTTCACCTTCTCCAGCACCCTTATGCTGTGAATTCTTGTCACGGGATACTGGCCGTTTTCGTCCTTCTCCACAGCCTTCACCATGTCCCAGATTGCCAGGAGAGCAGCGCTGACTCCTGCAAGCGCCTCCATCTCCACACCCGTCTTGCCGAGACTGCTCACCGACACCCTGACCCCGATCTCATCCTCCGAGAACTCAAACTCAACCTCAACACCAGTGATGCTGAGGGGATGACAGAGGGGAATGAGCTCGGGAGTGCGCTTCACGGCAAGGATGGCGGCTATCTGGGCTGTGGCGAGCACGTTGCCCTTCTCAACCCTGCCGCTGCGCACCAGAGCCACGGTCTCCCTCCTCAGGTGTATCCAGCCCTCTGCCACAGCCCTCCTGACAGAGTCCTTCTTGCCGGAGATTTCAACCATCTTAACCCCGGAGTCTCCAACGTGGGTCAGCGAGCTCATCACCCGTATCTCACAGCATGCACTTAAAAAATTTACCCGCGGGTGGAACGGATGTGTCAACCACAGGGCAGAGTAGCATTGCGTTGACGCAGTCGTTAACGCCATCCGCTTCTACCTGCAGCATTCACCTCATGTGAGATGGAAGCAGAAGTAGCGTGCACAGGCTGGCCGGCGGCTTTTAGGTGTGGCTAAATACTTTCGTGACGTGTGGCACAGGATGACGGAAACCCTTTTATAGCTCGGCTAAAATACGGAAATTTTAACAAATGTTGTTGTAAATTTTGTAACAATGATTGTTGAAAATGGTATCTAAACACCCTGTTCTCAAATATAGTTTTAGTTTCCAAAAAAACATGTATCACCTGCTTCATAGTCTGGGAATAATATTTGTAAAAACCTGTATCAAACCTGCATCAAACCTGCATCACTTCTGTCAAAAATAATAGAGGTGATACAGGATGCCCAAAACCCAACCTGCATCACTTCTATCAAAAATAATAGTATATCAAACCGAGACCGGTAATACGCAACCAGTGATACCGTAATACCCCCTTCATTTCCACTGCAGGAAAGCAGTCAACCTCAACCACTTCTGAACAGACCTTCCTGTGTGGTGAGAA
>JALSIP010000028.1 GCA_026989875.1 archaeon | reverse complement strand
TTGCTGCCGGCTAAGTAGTAGCTCAGGTTGTGCTGCACCGCCTCCATGCCGGCGGCACCCGCGGGGAGAAGCGCGAGCAGCACGAGCGTGGCAACCGCAACCGCACGCATGGTAGGATTTAAGAAGTGACACGTATAAATAGGTATGCGAAGGGGTTCCAGAAAAGTTTTACTGGGGTAGGTCTGTGGATATGTAGCAGCGGGTGTGGTCTAGCGGCAGGACCCGAGCCCCCCAAGCTCGTGACCCGGGTTCGAATCCCGGCACCCGCATTTTGATTGCTTCTGCGCGTCATCTCGCGACCCAAATCTTTTTATATCTGGAAGGTCATAAGTGTGTCCAAACTGTGCATAACCGGTGGTGGCGATGGAGAGGTATGATGTTGTGATAATAGGTGGCGGTCCCGCTGGGTTGAGTGCCGGCATATACACAGCAAGAGCAAACAGGCGCACGCTGATTCTTGACAAGCCGGAGGGTAGCACCCTGCTGAAGGTTGAGGAGATAGAGAACTACTTCGGCTTTCCTGACGGCATAACTGGCAGGGAGCTGCTTGAGCTCGGCAGGAGGCAGGCAAGGAGGTTCGGTGCGGAGATACGTGAGGAGGAGGTGGTGGCGATAAAGCCGGGAGACGGTGTTTACATAGTGGAGACGCCGGCAGCCGAGTATGAGGGCAGGGGGATAATAATAGCCACAGGCGTCAAGAGGGAGAGGGCGAACATAAGAGGGCTGCAGGAGTACGAGGGCAGGGGCGTGAGCTACTGTGTCACCTGCGACGGCTTCTTCTTCAGGGGAGCTAAGGTTGGCGTGCTGGGCTCCGGAGACTATGCCGCAAAGGAGGCGCTGGAGCTGCTCAGCTACACTAAGGACGTGTGCATACTCACCAACGGCGAGGAGCTTCAGGTAAGCCCGAAGCTGAGGCAGGAGGTTGATGCGAAGGGCATAGAGGTGGTTGAGGAGAAGGTGGAGGAGCTGGTCGGAGGCGAAACCTTGGAGGGCGTCAGGCTGGCTGACGGCAGCGTCAGGGAGCTAAAGGGGCTCTTTGTGGCGGTTGGCACGAGCGGCGCTGTTGACTTCGCCAGAACCTTGGGCATAATGACCGAGGGCTCGGCGATAGTTGTGGACAGCAGGCAGAGCACGGGAGTGCCCAGGGTTTACGCCGCAGGTGACTGCACCGGAGGCAGCAGACAGGTGGCGGTTGCAGTTGGGGAGGGCGCAAACGCAGCTCTTAACCTCTTGGGAGAGCTGAGAAGGGATAACGGGTGATGCAGATGAAGAATCTGCCGGACATTAAAACACCCTTCCGTGAGATGTCCGTGATGGATATAATGAGGTGCATGTTCGGTCTGAAGAATTTTGAGACCCAGATTTATCTTGAGCTTGTAAACAGGGGCTCAATGACGGTGAATGACCTGGTGAGGGACTTCGGGAAGGACAGGAGCACCGTGCAGAGGGCGCTTCAGAACCTGATAATAGCAGGGCTGATACACAGGGAGCAGAGGAACATAAAGCATGGCGGCTACTACTACGTTTACCACGCCACACCCTTCAGCGAGCTCAAGGATACCATGAAGGAGAGCATCAGAAAGTGGTGCGACACGGTGATAAAGTGGATTGATGAGCTGAACCCGTGAGGAAGTGCCATGCTGAAACCACCCTTTGATCCGAAAAGCATCAAGCCAGGAGAGTTTGAGTACCTCACGCGGAGAAAGCTGGAGGGTGGCGAGGTGCTGGTGTGGCGCAGAAGGGGTGAGAAGCTCTCAGGCTTTGTGCTCCAGTGCCCCCACTGCGGCAGCACCGGCGAGGGCACAGCCGAGCTGAGGAGGCGACCTTACAGGATAAGATGCCCCTCATGCGGAAAGAGCGTGAGCCTGCCAAAATTCAGGAAATGAGTGCGTTACTTCTGCATTCTTGCCCACTTCTCATGTATTACGTCTTTACGTAGCCCAGGGTCCATCACAGCTTCTCCAGGCTCTCTTAAAATCAGCTCCTGTCCGCCATTTATGTGCCTAAGGGAACCATCTGGAAAGTTTATGAGACATAGCTAGGCTGAACCCTCAGTGGCATCAATTAAAATCTGAGCGAAGTTTTTATTGTCTGTTCTCCCCTTCTCCTTAAGTTCAAAAAGCCAGGAGTATAGAGGAAGCTCAGCATCTCTGTAAACCCCCCTGGTGATCTCACTCATGCAGTAATCCCCGTGGGGTCAGAGTACATGAAACCAGCATACTCCTGAATCCTATCTCCTTCCTGTGCACCTTACTCTTTACGTTTTACGTTTTCAAATAGCACGTTAACCTGAAACGGCAGAACAACCATCCCCTCGCACAGCTTCTCATTCACCACACGGACGGGAAGCAGTCTGTACGGTCCGTGACCGACATCGTGGCACACACTCAATATCAACGCCGAGATCCCTAAACCTTTCTCACAGCGCCCGGCGGCACGCGTATTCTCGGGGTTCTTATATCTCTGAGATAGTACGGAAGCTCATGGTCCCACTCCACATTGTGTATATAGAAAAGCGTCTGAAGCTCACGTACTTCTGAATAAACCCCCCAAAACCCTGCCAATGTCCCTCTCTGGCATGTCTGTTCATATCCTTATCCTTGCCCTCTTCAATGCTTCTTCCTGCCACTCAGCAGACTCTCTTGCAAGTTTTTTGCCGTAGTTATCCAGCTCTTTTACCCATCCCTTCCAGTCTATTTCATCATCGGATTTGAGCGTGCTTTCCTCCACTCTAAGGTCAAACCACACCATGGCACTCTTAGCCACGCTCGCACCTCCTGCGTCTCAGGGAGTTCTTGAGATTATCATAGCCACACCCTTAGTATAACCTATCCAACGCACACCTCTCTGAATCTGCAGTACCTGCATTTTGAGCTGTACTCTGGCTTCGGCTCCTCTCCACTCAGGATCTCCACCATTCTGCGCAGCACTGGCATGAATTGCTCTTCGGCGTAGCTCTCCTGCAGCACAGACAGCCTGTGCCTGCTCTCCCTGTGCCTCTCAATCACCATGTAGCTCAGCCTGCACCCTGGAAATCTGCCGAGCCACTGCCTGCCTCCGCCGCCCCTGTAGGTTGCGTAGCCATACCTCAGAGCGTGGCAGTATGCCGAGAGCTGGTAGCGGTAGCCAGGCATCATTCTCCCGTGACTTCTTCTGACAAACTTCTCATCCACCACGAGAATCTCGCCCCTGCGCTTTATCAGCAGGTCAATTCTGCCGGCGAAGCTGTAGCCGCCGTATTTGAAGCCAACGCCCACGCTCTCTCTGGGGAGCTGGAGCACGCTCTCATGCTGCCTCATCCGCTGCATCAGCCCCGGCATTCTCCTGAGCCTCGGCTCCTCCGTGAGCTCTGATATGCGGTGCTGCACCCTCCCCCTGCGCATCGCCTGCGTTGTAATCCTGAGCCCTCTGACCAAGCTCAGGTAAACCTGGCGCTCGCAGTAGCCCAGAGATGCAAAGGCGCTTATCGGCACATAGCCTCCCATAAAGGTATTTTGGGCTGGCTAAACTAAATGTTTATTCTCTGCTCACCTCTCTGCGAATCTCCCCCAGGGTTGCCAGCCTCTCCGCAACGGCGTTGTGCTGGTGTATGCTCTCAATGCTCTCGCTTCTCGCATAAACCACCGTGCTGTCGGGCAGGTTTCTGAATCTCTCAGCGGTGCGCAGCAGAATGCCACGCACGGTGTCCTCAACGAAGTTTGGGTTGAGGTGCGCCCTGTAAACCACCTCCACCTCATCCTCCCGCTTCAGCACCTCATACAGGCGGGAGCTCATGGACTCCTCAACAACCTCAATAATCTGCTCCACCTGCACCCTGCCCGGCGCCGTGCCCAGCATCAGGGTTGAGATGTTGCGCTGGTTGTGGCTGGCTATAGGCAGTATGCTCAGTATTCTGTCAACCACCTGCTCCGGGAAGCTCCCGAGCAGCCTCTCTCTTGCCCTCTCCCTTATGCCCTCATGCGCGCAGGGGCAGGTGGTTATGCCCGTGACCTCGGCACCGAGCATCAGGGTGAGCTCCCCCTCAAGCCTCCCGCTTGCAAGCAGCGTGTACACCTCCTGGGAGCTGTGCCCTGTAACCGGGGTGGTTCTCACCACAGCGTACTCCGCACGCATCTCAGCCTCGGCGCTCCTCAAGCCCTGCAGACCCTCAAGCTGCATGAGCAGCCTCATGGGCACCTCCTCAGCTGCACGCACGGGCTGCGAAACCGCCGCATCCACTGCAGTGAGCACTGCATCCCTCAGCTTCAGGGTGTCAGGCTGCTTCTCTGTGCCTATGCTCACCCTGAGCCTGGGCAGCAGCACAGCCCTTCTGGCGTTGCTCTCAAGCTCAACCAGACGCTGAATTCCGCTGTAGGTTACCAGATAGCTCATTGGTGTGATTGCCCCTCTGCCTAACCTCTGCAAACAGTTAAATATTCTGAGGGAAAGGAGAGGGCATGCACGGGCTTGAGGTTGAGGTGGCTGGCATCATGCTGAAGAACCCCACCATGCTCGCCTCGGGCATAATGGGGCTCAGCGCCGCATCCCTGAGGCGGGCGGTCAGAGGAGGTGCGGGTGCGGTTGTGGCGAAGTCCTGCAGCTCCCAGCCACGGGAGGGCAACCCCAACCCCACGGTGATTGAGGTGCCGCCACGGGGGCTTCTGAATTCGGTGGGGCTCGCAAATCCCGGCTGCAGGGAGCTCGCGGAGGAGCTGAGAAAGCTGGGGGGAGAGGTCCCGGTTATAGCCAGTGTTTACGGCTTCAGTCCCGAGGAGTACGCGGAAAACGCGGTGCTCATGCAGCAGGCTGGTGTTGACGGCGTGGAGCTTAACCTCTCCTGTCCCAACGTGGAGGGCACGGTCTTCGGCTACCGGGAGGAGCTGGCGCAGGAGGTGGTCAGCGAGGTGAAGAGGAGGGTGAAGCTTCCCGTGTTTGCCAAGCTAACAGCGGATGCTGGGGATGTGGTGAGCGTAGCCAAAGCCTGCGAGGAGGCGGGTGCAGACGGAATAACAGCCATAAACACGCTGCGAGCCATGAGCATAGACCTGACCGCCAGGCAGCCAGTGCTCGGCAACCGCGTTGGCGGGCTCTCGGGTGCCTGCCTCAAGCCCGTGGCGCTGCGCTGCGTTTACGAGATAGCAGAGGAGGTGCGCATACCCGTGATAGGCTGCGGAGGAATAAGCACAGGCAGGGATGCCGTGGAGTTCTTCCTGGCAGGGGCGAGGGCGGTGCAGATAGGCACGGCGGTGCTTTACCGGGGGCTAAACGTCTTCAGGAAGGTCGCCCAGGAAATAGCCGAGTACCTGGAGGAGCGGGGCTACTCCAGCGTGGGAGACATCACGGGGATGGCGCACAGATGAGCTGGCTTGGTTTAAAGCCGATTCACAGGGTGCTGCTGACCGCAGGCTGCTCCATGACCAGGATGCTTGAGGCTGTGGAGGGCTGCAGGGTGGAGGTTCAGGGGATTAGGCAGCGCATCACTCAGGCATCGCCGGCGGTGGCTGAGGTGCTACGCATACCAGCGGGCTCGGAGGTTATTCATCGCGAGGTCATGCTCAGAAGCTGCAGACGTGCTCTCATGCATGCAGAAACCTATGCTCCGCTGGGCAGGCTTGCCCCCGAGTTCAGGGAGGCTGTGCTCCATGCAGAGAAGCCCATAGGCAGGATAATGGAGGAGCTCAGGATGGAAGCCAGGCGGGAGCTGCTGCTGGTGAGGGGGAGACCTGCCGCTGAGCTCTCGGAGCTCTTCCGCATACCCGAGCAGGAGCTGGTGCTTGAGAGGGAGTACGTGATAATAAGCTCGGGGCATCCGCTGCTTTACATCACCGAGAGATTTCCCCGCAGCTTCTTCTGATAAGGTTTATATCGTGAGGGCTCGGAGATAGCCACAGGAGGAATCAGATGGCTGGGAAGCACTCGTCCAGGAAGTGGAAGAAGCGCGGAAAATGTCGCTGGAAGACGCGCAAGAAGAAGCTGAAGGAGCGCAGAAGAAAGAGAAAGCTGCAGCAGAGGTAGCCATGACGCGGGGGTGTCCGAGCCCGGTCAAAGGAGACAGGCTTAGGACCTGTTGGCGTAGAGCCTGCGAGGGTTCAAATCCCTTCCCCCGCATGCTCATGGCGGTATCGCAGATACCGCAATCTGTTGACGCAACCGACAGGGGTTGCGTTGCGAATCCCTTCCCCCGCATGCTCATAGCATCGCAGATACCGCCTTACAGGAAGTGAAAGGATGAAGGGCACAGTATCCGTGGGGGGCTCTTTTGTGCTGCGCTTCGCATGCGTCAGCGGCTGCAGTGCACCCTGCTGCCGGGGGCATGCGATAGCTCTGAGCCCCTACGAGGTGCTCAGGATAGCTGAGTACCTGAAGATGGGCAGCGAGGAGCTTGAGGAGAGGTATCTGAGGCAGCACTACGAGGAGAGCGGTGTGCCGCTGCTCATGCTTGAGCGCTCTCCCTGCAGGTTTCTGGTTGACGGCAGGTGCTCCATATACCCCGCCAGACCCTTAGCGTGCAGGCTCTACCCCGCTGGACTCACCTGGAGGCGTGGAGCGGAGTTCAGGTTGAGCAACGACGGCAGGTGTCCAGGCATGGGCAGGGGTGAGGCGCGAAGTCTGGAGGAGCACATTCTCCAGCAGGAGGCTGGAGTCTACATAAAGATGTGGGAGCGCTGGGTTGAGTTTGTTGAGCGTGCCGAGAGCAGCAACCTCTGCTCGCAGCCGCTGAAGCAGGTTTTCCTGAAGATTCTGCTTTACAACTTTGACATTCGCATGAAGGACGAGCCCGCTGCTCCTGAAGAGCGGTTCCTGCACAGGATTGAGCTGGCAGGCATGCTCCTGAGCGCTCACCAGCCGCTGTAGAGCCTCTGCGCCAGCACCGCAGGCAGCCCTGCTCTCAGAATCTCCTTAGCCACCCTGTGCACAGGATACTCCACCCTGAGCATCTCAACCTCCTCTCCTCTGAGCACCGCAAAGCTCGCTAAGGGCGAGCCATCCCTGGGCTGTCCCACGCTTCCCGGGTTGAGCACAGCCCCTGAGCCAAGCTTCCTGTAGAAGGGCACATGAGTGTGCCCCAGCACCAGCATTTCAGCTCCTGCATTCCTGAGGTGCAGCTCCAGCCCCTCCCCGGGATGAACGTACTCCCAGAGGGCATCTCCGGGGCTGCCGTGCACGCAGCAGAGGCTGTTCATCCTGAGCTCCAGCTCAAGCTGGCTCAGGTACTCAAGGTGCTCCCGCTCCAGCACGCTTCTTGTCCAGGCAATCGCGCGTGCCGCAACCGGGTTGAAGGCAGATACATCGCCGGTGAGCACCGCATAGTCGTGGTTGCCCAGCACCGAGAGTATGCGCTTCTCCCTCATGAGCTCAATCACCTCGGCGGGGTAGGGGTTGTAGCCCACCACGTCTCCAGCATGCAGCAGCTGCACCCTGGGCGCCTCGTCAAGCACCGCCTCCAGCGCCGGCAGGTTGGCGTGCACATCAGAGATTATGCACAGGTGCATGGGTTTTATTAGGCTGCGCAGAGTTAAAACATCTTCCATGGGTTTCTTCAGCCTCCTCCGTCTGGAGAGAAGGGAGGCGGCGCTCCTGGCTGCAGTTTACCTGCTCAGCCTCGCTCTGAGGCTGCTGCCAAAGCTCGCCACAGACCCGCACCTCCCTGCCTTTCAGGCAGACGTGTGGTACCGCATAGCCATGGCACAGTACATCTACGACCACTGGCAGCTGCCCGAGCCTGACCTGCGCTACAGAGCCTACGGCTACGTGCCTCTGTGGTACCCGCCGCTCTCGCCGCTGCTGCTCGCCCTGGGAAGCCGGCTGCTCGGCGTGGACATCCCCGTGCTGTGCACCCGCGTGCTGCCCTTTATTGAAGCGCTCACACCCCTTCCCATCTACTTCCTCACCAAGCACACAGCCGGCAGAGCCGCCGCAGCGGCGGCTCTGGTGGTGCTGGCACTTACCCCGGGCTTCGTTTACTGGACGGGCATAGCAGACCCCCAGAGCTTCACCCTCTTCATGCTCCCCCTCTACCTGCTGTACTGGCGCTGGCATGCTGAGCTGGGCGGAAGCTTCCGGAGCAGGCTGCCCAGGCTTGTGCCTCTCGGTCTCGTGCTGGGGCTGAACTTCCTGCTCCACCTCTCCTACTTCCTCGCGCTGCTCATCCTGCTCACCTACACCGCAGGCATGCTTGCGCACAGGCGTGCCGTGCTTCTGCGAGACTTCGGGGTGGTGGTGCTGCTCTCGCAGGCGGTTGCGGCGCCCTGGTGGCTGCCCAGAAACCTGTACTGGTGGTGGATAGAGGCGCTGGTGACAAGCAGCGGCATGTACTCGCCAGCCCAGCACCTCAGGGAGTACGGCATTCTTGCGGCGCTGCTGGGGGTTGCGGGAGTGCTCTACCTTCTCAGAAACCTCAGAGTCAACGCTCCTGTGCTCCTGTGGGCGCTGCCCGTGTTTCTGGAGACCCAGAACGAGACAATCCTGCAGCTCCTGGGCATGCACCACCTGAGCTGGGAAACCCTCGCCAAGCCCTTAGAGGGCTTCCGCTTCTACCCCTTCCTGGCACAGCCCGCCGCCGTAGCTGCGGGTATGCTGCTTGCAGAGCTCTGGAGGAGGAAGAAGGTGCTCTGCCTGCTGGTTTTTATGCTGCTGGCGGCTGAGCTCCACGCCTACGGGCTGGATGAGAAGCTCAGCCTTGCGGGCGTGAGCGTGGAGGAGTACAGGGCTGCGGTGTGGTTCAGGGAGCACAGCCAGGAGGACAGCAGGATAATCGCAGACTACTACCGTGCCCAGATGTTCGCGGGGGTTGCAGGTGGCAGGGCGCTGCTGGGCGGCATGTTCCCGCTGCGGGGTGTGGGCTATGCCTACATAAGCGTCCCCGCGGTGGTGCAGGACGACCTCTACCTGCTGTACAGCACACCCTCCCCGGAGCTCGCCTGGTGCATAGCCAGGAAGTACAACGCCACCCACATCTACTACTCCGTCTGGATGGCTGAGAGCGGCAACTTGGTGAGCTCCCTCAAGCCAGGCTTTGGAGTTGAGGTTCACCTCTCCAAGTTCTACAACACCACCTACTTCCGGCAGGTTTACTCAGCCCCGGGTGTAAAGATATTCTACGTGCTCAGCCCTGAGGCTAAGAAGTGCACGTAGTGCATCCCCAGCTCGGGGTACTTCGGGAAGGCGTGGCTCCTGAAGGAGCTGAAGTGCTTGTTCAGGTAGTCGGCTATGGCGAGGGCATCTCTGGCGTGCCTCTCCTTCACCCTGCTGTCAGCCAGCACCCTGGCTATGTACTCGGTGAAGCACGCCACACCCAGCGTCCAGAAGCAGGACTGCACAACATCCCAGGGTCTGGCTAAGGTCTCCATGAAGCTCTGCCGCAGGTGGAAGCTGAGCAGCCTCTCAGCCTCCGGCTCAACAGCCTTGGAGTAAACCTCGGAGAAGTTCTCGGTGAACTCAACCTCCTCGGCTATGCCCAGCCTTCTCGCCGCATAGCTGGGACTGAGCCTGTGCCCGAAGAGCTCACCGAAGATGTCGTAGATGCCGAGGAGGTCAATCTGCAGCTCAGCCGCAGAGGCAGCCTCCGCCATGAGCTCCTCAGAGGCGCCCTCCAGAGCTTCAAGCTCCCTCCGCACCTGCTCCACCCCCACCTCACCCCTCAGCGAGCTGCCCAGCCTGCGCAGCATACCCACCAGCATCAGCGCCGAGGCGTGGAGCCTCCCGGGAAGCATCCCGGCTATGCCTGTGTGGAGCTCAACCAGCGCATCCCAGGTGCACCTCTGCCCGCTCCTGTAGTGCAGGTAAACCCTCTCACCCCGGGGTATGGGCACCAGGCTATGCTGCTCATCGCCGAGAAACTCGCGCTCCAGCAGCTCCAAGGTTACCCTCTCCCCGTGCCTCAGGCTCACTCCCCTGCAGGTCCACTTCACGTCCACCACCGCAGTGCCGTTGTCCAGCAGGCTGAGGGAGAAGGGATACCTGCGGCAGCTCATGAACTTGGCTGAGAAGCCGTGCTCGGCATGCAGCCTGCACCTCCGCCCATCCAGAAAGGCACAGGGCTGCCTCAGAAAGTAGCCACCGCTCCTCACCTCGTAGAAGTCCCTGTAGCCGAGCGCCTCAACCCTCCTTATCTCCTCCAGGTCCACGGGTATGTCCTCAAGCACCCTGCAGCAGATGAAGCAGTCCCCGGGAGTGCAGGCGTACCTCAGCCCATCGCCGAAGGTGGTGAGCACACGCATGCAAGCTGGGCTTGCGGTAACATTTACAATTTTGCGACGGGAAGGCAGCGTGCTAACTCAGGCGAAGGGCATGGTTTATGCAGACTATGCAACGGCGGCGCCGCCGGCACCCGAGGTGATGGAGGCGGTGCGCAGGTGCTTGGAAGAGCACTACGCCAGCCCCTCAAGCCTGCACGAACCCGGGCTGAGAGCCAGAAGGGTGCTGGAGCAGGCTCGTGAGAAGGTGGCTGAGCTTGTGGGCGCCTCGGCTCAGGAGATAGTGTTCACCTCCTCGGGCACGGAAGCCAACAACCTGGCAGTCAAGGGCTACGCCTTAGCCAACCGCAGGCGTGGCAGGCACATAGTGGTGAGCGCGGTGGAGCAGTACTCGGTGCTGCATCCGCTGCAGAGCTTGGCGAGGGAGGGCTTCAGAATAACCAGGGTGGGTGTGGACAGGCACTGCAGGCTGAGGCTTGAGGAGCTGGAGAACGCCATCACAGAGGACACCATACTGATTTCAGTGCAGCACGTCAACCACGAGGTGGGGACGGTGCAGGAGATTGAGAGGGTGGCTGAGATTGCAGAGCAGGCGGGGGTGGCGCTGCACTGCGATGGCACATGCGCGGCTGGCTTTCTTCGTGCTGATGTTGCGGCTGTAGCTGACCTCTACTCCATAACCGCCCACAGGTTCTATGGTCCAAAAGGTGCGGGTGCGCTTTACATAGCCAGGGGTACCAGGGTGCTGCCGCTCATAGAGGGCGGAACACAGGAGCAGGGGTACCGTGCCGGTACCGAGAACCTGCCGGCAATAGCCGGCATGGGCAGGGCTGCAGAGCTCGCAATTGCAGAAAGAGAGCGGTGGCTGGAGAAGCTGTGGAGGCTAAGGAGAAGCTTTCTGAGAGAGCTTGAAGGGTGTGCCGACTTCAGGCTGAACGGGCATCCCGAGCATGTTAACCCCCTTTACATCAACGTGAGCTTCCCGGGCATGAGCGGCGATGCGCTTGTGGCTGAGCTGACAAAGCTGGGAGTGCATGCTTCAACGGGCTCGCCCTGCATGGCGCAGGCTGCTAAAACAAGCCACGTGCTTGAAGCTATGGGGCTTGAGCCAGAGCTGGTAAGGGGGGCGGTGCTCTTCTCCTTCGGGATTTTCAGCTCAGAGGAGGAGGTGCGCAGGGCAGCTCAGGCGGCTGGTGAAGCGGCTGGGAGGCTGAGAGGTGGGGCTGAGGGTTGACTGCACAGGTGTGCACTGCCCGGTGCACATCACCAGGATAGAAAGCGCGCTGGAGCAGGTGGAGATGGGCGAGAGCATAGAGGTGCTGCTGGATGATGACGAGGAGGTGCTGAGGGAGGTGGATGCCTGGTGCAGGGTTACGGGAAATGCGGTGGTGAAGAGGGAGAAGACCGAGGATGGCGTGAGGGTGTACATACAGAGGAGGGTGTAGCGTGAGGGCGTACTTGGACTATGCTTCAACAACCCCGCTGGATGAGCGCGTGCTTGAGGCTATGCTGCCCTGGCTCAGGGAGCACTACGCCAACCCCACAGGCATATACTCCCTCTGCCAGAAGGCTAAGCAGGCAGTTGAGGGGGCTCGTGAGAAGGTGGCTGAGCTCGTGGGCGCCTCCGCTCAGGAGATAGTGTTCACCTCCTCGGGAACGGAGGCGTGCAACCTGGCAATCAAGGGCTACGCCTTAGCCAACCGCAGGCGTGGCAGGCGCATAGTGGTGAGCGCGGTGGAGCACATGGCGGTGCTTGAGGCGTGCAGGGCTATGGAGAGCCAGGGCTTCAGCGTCAGCGTGGCTGGCGTGGATGAGCACGGGTGCGTAACCCCGGAGAAGCTGGAGCAGGCGCTGGACAGGGACACGCTGCTGGTTGCGGTGCAGCTGGCGAACAATGAAATCGGGACGGTGCAGGAGATAAAGGAGCTCGCGGAGATTGCCCACGAGCACGGTGCAGCCTTCTTCTGCGACGCGTGCATAGCCAACGGCAGCATACCCATAGACGTTGAGAAGCTGGACGTTGAGCTCCTCGCCATCTCAGCCCACAAGATGTACGGTCCCAAGGGTGCGGGTGCGCTTTACATAGCTAAGGGGACGAGAGTGGAGCCGCTGCTCCACGGCGGCGGGCAGGAGCACGGATACCGCTCGGGCACAGAGAACGTGCCGGCTATCGTGGGCTTCGGAAGAGCCTGCGAGATTGCCGCAGAGGAGATGGAGGAGGAGGCGGAGAGGCTGAGGAGGATGAGGGATGAGATGGTGCGCAGGGTTATGAGCGAGGTTGAGGATGTGCGACTGAACGGGCACCCCGAGAGGAGGCTGCCGGGGAATGCAAACTTTGCCTTTGCATACATTGAGGGCGAGAGCTTGGTGCTGGAGCTTGACTTTGCCGGGGTGAGCGTGAGCACCGGCAGCGCCTGCACCTCCCCGACCCTTGAGCCGAGCCACGTGCTCACAGCCATAGGGCTGAGCAGGGCACAGGCACACGGCTCGCTGAGGGTAACGCTGGGCAGGTTCACCACGCAGGAGGAGGTGGAGCACTTCCTCAGCGTGCTCCCGGGGGTGGTGGAGAGGCTCAGAAGAATATCACCCTTCAAGCGCGGAGGCGAGGGATATGTATAGTGAGATACTGCTGGAGCACTTCAGGAACCCCAGGAATATGGGCAGGATGGAGAAGCCTGACGGCGTGGGTAAGGTGGGAAACCCCGCATGCGGGGATGTGATGCACATCTACATAAAGGTGGGGAAGAACAGCAGCGGCGAGGAGATAATAGAGGACATAAAGTTTGAGACCTTTGGATGTGCAGCGGCGATAGGCACGAGCAGCATGGTGACGGAGCTTGCAAAGGGCAAGACCCTTGAGGAGGCAGAGAAGATCAGCAAGGAGGATGTTGCGGAGGCTGTGGGCGGGCTGCCACCGATAAAGATGCACTGCTCGCTGCTGGCGACGAAGGGGCTGAGGAAAGCCATTGAGGACTACAGGAGGAAGAAGGGAGATGCAGGTGAGGGCGGAGAGGATAGCGGAGATTCTCAGGAAGGCTGAGCACGAGGGTGTTATTGAGGATGCGGACGGATACGGGAGAGCGGAGCACCCCCTGTGCGGTGATGCGGTGGAGTTCTACATAAAGGTGGAGGAGGGAGTGATAAGCAGAGCCAGATTCAGGGCACTCGCCTGCGCCGCCGCGATTGCCACGAGCGAGCTCGCGGCGCAGCTCGCGGAGGGCATGGAGGTGGAGCAGGCTGAGAAGCTGAGCGTGGAGCAGATTGAGAGAGAGGCTGGCTCGCTGCCGGAGATAAACAGGTGCTGCAAGGAGGTTGGTGTAAGGGCGCTCAGAAGCGCTGTGGCTGACTACAGGGGGAAGCAGAATACGTAAGCTGATGCGCAGGCTGGAGAGGCTCAGGGAAGAGAGGGACGCTGTGGTGGTGGCTCACAGCTTCCAGCGTCCCGAGGTGCAGGAGATTGCCGACTTTGCCGGCGGCAAGCTGGAGTGCGCGCTGTTTGCAGCCGAGAGCAGCGCCAGCACGGTGGTGGTGTGCGGCGTTGACTTCATGGCTGAGCTGGTGGCTGTGCTCTGCCCCGGCAAGAGGGTGCTGCTCGCAGAGCCTGAGGCTAAGTGCCCCATGGTGGCGATGCTGGAGAGGGAGCAGCTCCTGCGCATGAGGGAGAGGCTTCCCGCAGTTTTCGTGGGCTACGTGAAAGCCAGGGCTGAGCAGCTTGAGCTCTGCGACTTCGTGTGCACCCACGAGAGCGCCCTGCAGGTGGTTGAGGGAGCAGAGGGTGATGTGGTGGTGGTTCCCGATTCCCAGGTGGCTGAGTACCTGAGGATGCGCACCGGCAGGAGGCTGATAGGCGCCGAAGCCTACTGTCCGCCGCACATCCGCATCACCCCTGCAGAGGTGAAGATGCTCAGAGAGGCGCACCCGGAGGCTGAGGTGCTTGCCCACCCGCAGTGCCGCAGGGATGTGCTGGAGCTTGCGGATGCGGTGCTTGACAGCGCTGGAATGGTGGAGCATGCCGCAAAAAGCCCGCGCGAGGAGTTCATAGTTGCCTGCGAGACTGGCGTGCTGCACAGGCTCAGAGCCTGCTCGCCTGAGAAGAGCTTCTATCCCGCAAGCGAGCGTGCGGTGTGCAGCAAGCACAGGCTCACCGACGCCTCAAGCGTGCTCTGGTGCCTTGAGGACATGAGCGGCGAGGTGAGGGTTGAGGAGGAGAAAGCGGCGAGGCTGAGGGAGCTTATGAGGAGGGGCGGGGCTATCGGGTGAGCAGGGCAACGCTCTCCACGTGGGGCGTGTGCGGGAACATGTCAAGTGCTGCAAGCTCTTCCAGGCTGTAGCCGAGGGATGCTATGTCCCTCGCCTGGGTGCGGGGATTGCAGGAGATGTAGATTATCTTCCCGGGCTTCAGCCTCCTGAGGGCTCTCACAACCTTCGGATGGAGCCCCGCCCTGGGAGGGTCAACCACAGCCACGTCCGCCTCCTCAATGCCGCTCATGAGCTCTTCTGCCCTGCCAGTAATAAAGCTGATGTTCTCTGCACCGTTTTCACGGGCGTTGTCCACGGCGGCGCTCACGGCTTCGGCATCCTCCTCTATACCCGTAATCCTCTCTGCCAGGTCTGCCAGAGCTATGCCGAAGGTGCCCACGCCGCAGTAGATGTCAAGCAGGTGCTCCGCCTGCTCCACGAAGGAGCGCACCGTCTCAACCAGCCGCTCTGCCTGCAGGGTGTTGGTCTGGAAGAAGGAGAAGGGCGGCACCCTGAAGCTCAGCCCGCAGAGCTTCTCCTCAAAGCCTCCGAGGCTCTCCCTGACCTCACCCTTAGAAGTGTCGGTCAGGGTGGCATTTACAGCCCAGACAAAGGCGTCTGCAAGACTGCCGAGCGCCTCTGCATACTCGCGCAGCGGAAAGCTGCCCTCGTGCGTGACCACCGCCACCATCCGTCTCCCGGAGCGCTTGCCTTCTCTTGCCACGAGATAGCGCAGGAAGCCCTGCCTGCGTGCTATGTCGTAGTGCTCAAGGGCTCTGGAGTCAAAGAACTCACGCGAGCGGGTGATTATGCTGTCGCTGTGCTCCGAGAAGAGCAGGCATCCGAGAGCGCTCTCAACCTCTGCATAGCTGCCGTACCTGCGCATGCCTATGCTCCTGCCCACGGTGAAGTCCATCCTGTTCCTGTAGTAGCGCCGCACGGGGCTGGGGAGCACTTCAGTCTCCCTGCCGAAGAGCCTGCGCAGAAGCTCACGCTTGAACTCAAGCTGCGAGGAGTAGCGCATGCCCAGCCAGCGACAGCTCCCGCACCTCATGAAGTGGGGGCAGGGAGCACGCGTGCGGTGCGTGCCGGCGCTGATGAGCCTGCTGACGCACCACCTGCCCCTGCCGGCGCTGCGTATCTCCACCACATCCCCGGGGTAGGCGTAGTCAACCCGGTACTCCCTTCTTCCAGCTCTCCCGACACCCTGACCGTGCAGGTTCAGGTGCGTGATTTCAACCTCTATTCCCATGCTCCGGGTGGAAAGGGCTAACGTGGACAGGAGCGTATCTAAGGAAGCATGCCTGCGGTGAAGTGCTGTGCATCCCGCACATTCTGCGACACACGCATGGCAGGAAAATACTTATGCAGGGCGGTGAATAAAATAGAGGATGATGGGAGCCAACCACAAGGTAAGGGACTACATGTCAACCAACGTCATAACCGTCTCCCCCGACATGACGCTGGAGGAAGTAAAGAAGCTCATGCGAGAAACAGAGCATGACGGCTTTCCCGTGGTTGAGAATGGCGAAATCAGGGGGATAATAACCACCCGTGACCTGGTGCTGCGTGAGGGGGGCAGGTTTGTCAGGGACGTCATGACCACCGAGGTCACCGTTACCTTTCCCGACACCAGGTTAATAGACGCTGCCAGGGTGATGTTCAGGCGCGGCTTCTCCCGGCTGCCCGTGGTGGAGAAGGAGGGCAACAAGAAGAAGCTCATAGGCATAGTGACAATAACCGACGTTATACGCTCGCACATTGAGCGAGCAACCCCCGAGAAGGTTAGAAAGCTTAGAGACTCCTTAGAGAAGCTCTACGGGATAAAGAGCGTTGTCAGGATGGGCGATGTCAGCATCTCGGAGCTCAGACCCACCCAGGGCAAGGTGCACCCCGACGAGTACCGCGGCAGGGAGTACGAGCTGAAGCGCGGTCTCGCCGAGCCTGTGGTGGTTGTAAGGGCAGGTGACAGGCACATTCTGGTTGACGGGCACCACAGGGCTCTTGCAGCCAGGAAGCTGGGGATTGAGAAGATAAGGGCATACATAATCGTGCTTGACAGGGATATTGAGCTGGGGCTGGAGAGGACCGCGAGGAAGCAGGGGCTCAGAAGCATTGACGACATAAAGATAGCCGAGGAGACCGAGCACGGTATCGTGGCAGACATCGTGGGAGGCGGGGAATGAGCTGCCGGGTGCTGGAGGAGGTGTTCGGGGTTATTGAGCAGAGGAAGCGGGAGATGCCGGAGGGCAGCTACGTAGCCATGCTCATGCGCTCCGGAGAGGAGAAAATCCTCAGGAAGCTCAACGAGGAGCTGCTGGAGGTGGTGCTGGCGTGCGGGCGGAGCAGGCGTGAGCTGGTGCACGAGAGTGCCGACCTTCTCTTTCACCTGCTGGTGCTGCTCTCCTACCGCGGCATAGAGCTGGAAGAGGTCTGCGCAGAGCTTGAGAGGAGGCGCAGGTAGTGGCGGAGTGCAGCTACTGCGGCGCAAGCGAGAGTCTGCCCTTCACCTGCAAGTTCTGCGGGGGCAAGTTCTGCAGCGAGCACCGTCTGCCCGAGAACCACGAGTGTCAGGGGCTGGCGGTTTACAAGGAGACCCGCGGCAGAGAGCCGGAGAAGTGGATATACGAGCCCTTCAGGGCAGATGCAGGTGCGGTGGCTGTGCAGCAGGGCTGGAGGGAGAGGCTGCAGGAGGCGCTGGGCAGGCTCAGCCTGAGGCATGCCCTCTACCTTCTGCTGGCGGTGCTCATTCTTGCCATGCTGCTTCGCAGCCTTTAGCTACCAGTACTGTCTGGTTCTGGCGTAGTCGCGCTCAGCCCTGAGAATCTCGCGATACAGATGCTCCTCGTCAAGCGCCCTGCCAAGTATGCGCCTGGCAGTCTCCGCGCCCGTGCCTATGCCAGCCTGGGCAATAACTGCCAGCTTCCCGTAGGACAGGAAGAGCTCTGCCGAGAGCTGCATGCTCCTGACCTTTCTGAGCTCCTCATCGCCGAGCCTCTCACCCCGCCTGTACCTGCGGTACAGGCTTATCAGCTCCCGCTCCTCCCTCTTGAGCACCGCCAGCCTCCTGGCAGAGCAGTTCCCGCAGCGCAGCTCTTCGGGCAGGCTCTCAACAGTGAAGCTCTCATACCAGGAGGCGCAGTAAAGGCAGAAGAGCGTCACACGCCTGCGCATCAGCCTCCTCCTGAGCATCCTCAGTATGCTCGCTTCAGCCCGCTCTGGCAGCGTAACCTCACCCGCGCCATGAAGCGTGCGCAGCGCCAAGGGTGAGGGCTCGGCAGGGCGCTCCACCACCAGCCTGAGCTCACCGCTGCGCACTGCCTCCAGCAGCCAGCCCGCACCCTCTATGTCTAAGTAGCCGTGGATTATCTCGCGCAGTGCCTCCCTCTCAATCACGCTCCCCCTGTAGGCGCGAATGGCTCGCTCCGCAACCCCCGAGCTCCAGGTATGCTCTGCCTCCACAGCGCCGAAGCGCTTGGCAACGTGCAGGAACTTCCAGCGGTACAGGCGAGTTCGCCTCAGGCTGAGCTCAAGCACCTGCCTTAGCTGCTCTGTGCCGAGCTCAAAAAGCTCCTCCAGCTCGCCTCTGGAGATGCCGCAGAGCAGCACCACCCTGTAGCCATCGCTCACCGCGCGCACACTCTGCCCCAGCCTTGCGCTCATCAGAGCTGAGAAGGCTCTGCTCAGGGTCTCATTGACCTTAGTGCCTGCCTGCGTGTGGAGCACCGTCATATCCCTCAGCATCTCCACCAGCACCTCTCTGCTGCCTGGCACCCTGAAGCCCCGCCTTCTGCACCTGCGCACGTGGGAGAGCGCTCGCTTGAGGGTGTAGCTGTCTGCAGCCTCATGCCTCAGGCAGCATTCCCGCAGCTCAGCCACCCGCCTGGCAACGGCGAGGGGCACCGGGATGTCCTCGCCCACCCAGCTCGGCACCGCCCCTGTGCTCTCCGTAAGCGGCTCCACCTTGACCTCATCCCCGTCCACCGCAACCACACGCCAGGGTGTGCCCCTGAAGATAATTCTCGCCCCCGGCTCAGCATGCCGCACCACGAAGGCTTCATCAAGCACACCCACCTCCTGCCTGCTCACCATGTTCACCACCCGGTAGCGCCTCTCGTCGGGTATGGTTGAGAGGTTGGAGTAGTAGTAAACCCTGGTGCCTCTGGCAGGTCTGAAGCCCTGCTCCCTCACCCTGAGCAGGTAGAGCTCGCCCATGAGAGACAGCACCTCATCCAGCTCCTCCGCTTCAAGAGCCGAGAAGGCATAGCTCCGCCTCAGCACATCAAGCGCCCGCTCCCTGCTCACCTCCCCGTACTCCAGTGCCATGCCCGCAAGCTGGTGGGCGAGCACATCGTAGGGCTTCTCCCAGGGGGCAATGCTCTCAAGCTCACCCCTGCTCGCCAGCTCCGCTATAGCCATAGCCTCAAGCGCGTCCTCCGAGTCTGCGGGTATAATCACGCACTTGGAAGCCTGCCAGTACCTGTGCCCGCTCCTGCCGGAGCGCTGGAGCAGCCTGCCCACCTGTCTGGGGGAGCCGTACTGCACCACCAGCTCAACCGAGCCTATGTCTATGCCCAGCTCAAGGGAGGAGGTGCATATCAGCGCCCTCAGCTTCCTCCTCCTGAAGTCCTCCTCCGTGGCCACCCTCACCTCCTGCGAGAGAGAGGAGTGGTGGATGCCCACCTCCATGCCCGCGCTTCTGCAGCGCAGGGCAAGCGTCTCAGCCATCTCGCGGGTGTTCACGAAAATCAGCACCTGCCCGTGCTCCTGAATCAGCTCCCCAATCCTGCGCACCCTGCTGGCAGCCTCTAAGCTCACGCCCAGCCTTTCAGCAAGCTCTGCGTCCCCCCTTCTGGGCTCCGGCACCTCCACGGTGAGCTCCATCTGCTTTGGCTTGGCAACCTCCACCACCCGCACCTCTGCACCCGGGTGGAGAAACCTCGCCACCAGCTCAGGCTCTGCCACAGTGGCGCTTATCCCGACCCTCTGGAAGTCCCTGCCCGCCAGCTCCCTCAGGCGCTCTAAGCCGGCGCTGAGCTGCGAGCCCCGCTTGCTCCCCACGAGCTCGTGAATCTCGTCCACCACCACGTGGCGCACGTGCATGAGGTGCTTTCTCATCACCGGCGCTGCCAGAACTGCCTGAAGCGTCTCAGGAGTTGTTATCAGCAGGTCAGGGGGCGAGAGCACCTGCTTTCTTCGCCTGTAGCTGGAGGTGTCTCCGTGCCTTACGTCTATGCTCAGCCCCAGCCGCTCAGCCCACCACTCAAGCCTGCTCATGAGGTCACGGTTGAGGGCACGCAGGGGGGTTATGTACAGTATGCTGATCCCCCTCCTCTCCCGCTCGCACAGCCTGCTGAAGAGGGGCAGCAGCACCGCCTCGGTCTTGCCTATGCCAGTGGGTGCGATAACCAGGGCATGGCTTCCGCTGAGTATCACCGGGATAGCCTTCTCCTGCACCGGTGTCGGCTCAAACCCGAGCTCCTCCAGGGCATTCACGAGCTTCTCGCCGAGCCCCTGCCAGGCAGACACTTTCATGCACTGAAAGACAAGGTTTATCATCCTCAACCCGAATCTTAATGCATGCGCATCTACATAGCTGCGCCTCTCTTCAGCGCTGCGGAGAGGGAGTACAACTCAAAGCTGGGGTGCATGCTTGAGAGGCTCGGACACGAAGTTTTTCTGCCGCAGCGGGAGTGCAGCGGCAGCAGGGAGGAGATTTTCAGGTGCTGCCTCTCCGGCATAGAGAGCTCGGAGCTGGTGGTGGCTGTGCTTGAGGGCTCAGCATGCGACGACGGCACAGCCTTTGAGGTGGGCTACGCCTATGCCCTCGGGAAGCCCATTTTTGGCCTGAGGACAGACTTCAGAAACGTGGGCGAGCACGGGGGTGCGGTGAATCTGATGCTCGCCTCAGCCTGCAGGTGCATAGCGAGGGATGAGGACTCGCTCTTTGCGATGATCGGGGGAATTGAAGATGCAGAAGAAGCTGAGGGTTAAGGTGCTGGACATAAAGGAGGGTAAGTACGAGGTAACCCTGAATGCCGAGGATGCACGTGAGCTGGGCGTGCACGCTGGAGACAGGGTTAAGGTTTACAGCGATGGCGTGAGCAGGGTTGCCAGGGTGAGCATCTCCAGGGGCGCCATAGCCCAGGGCGAGGCTGGCGTCACCTTGGACCTGCAGGAGGCTTTCGGGCTGCAGGATGGCGCCAGCATAGCGGTGGCTCCCACCACCAAGCCCAGGTCTGTGGAGTACATACGCATGAAGATGGACGGCATGCACCTGAGCGAGAGTCAGCTTGATGCAATTGTCAGGGACGTGGTGAGCAGGGAGCTCAGCGACGTGGAGATTGCCGCCTTCATCACCGCCCTGTACATTCACGGGCTTAGCATGGACGAGGCAGCCAGCCTGAGCAGACGGATGGCTGAGAACGGTGAGATGCTGGAGCTCAGGAAGAAGCCTGTTTTTGACAAGCACAGCATAGGCGGTGTGCCGGGCAACAAGATAACCCTGCTCATAGTGCCCATAGTTGCGGCGGCGGGGCTGGTGATACCCAAGACCTCCTCAAGAGCCATAACCTCCGCCGCAGGCACGGCTGACGTGATGGAGGTGCTCGCGCCCGTGAGCTTCTCTGCAGAGGAAATCAGGGAGATAGTTGAGCGCACCAACGGCATCATCGCCTGGGGTGGTGGGCTGAACCTGGCGCCTGCGGATGACATATTCATCCAGGTGGAGTATCCCTTAGCCATAGACCCCCACCACTTAGCGCTGTGCAGCGTCATGGCGAAGAAGTATGCGGTTGGTGCCAACTACGTGGTTATTGACATACCCATGGGCAGGGAGGCGAAGGTTAAGAGCATGGAAGAGGCAAAGCGCTATGCCAGAGAGTTCATTGAGCTGGGGGAGAGGATTGGAATAAACGTGGAGTGCGCCATAACCTACGGTGACAAGCCCATAGGCAGAGCCATAGGTCCAGCGCTTGAGGCAAAGGAGGCGCTGAGCACCTTAGAGGCGGGAGCCGGACCCAGCAGCCTGGTGGAAAAGTCCTTGGAGCTTGCAGGCATGCTGCTTGAAGCTGGAGGTGTAGCCGGCAGGGGGGAGGGCAAGAAGGCTGCGGAGAGGCTTCTCACCTCTGGAAAGGCGCTGGAGAAGTTCAGGGAAATCATAGACGCCCAGGGCGGCGACGGCAGCGTAAGGGCGAGCGACGTGCAGGTGGGTGAGTACAGGGAGGTCATAAGGAGTGATGGCGAGGGGTATGTGATAGGCATCTCCAACCACGCCCTGGTGAAGATTGCCAGGGAGGCTGGCTCTCCCAAGGACAAGGGCGCTGGTATAGTGCTGCACATAAGCAAGGGCGAGAAGGTGCGCAGGGGCGATGTGCTCATGGAGATTTATGCGGAGAGCGAGTACCGCTTAGAGCAGGCGGTCAAGCTTGCGAACCAGCTCAAGCCCATTACCCTTGAGGGTATGGTGCTCGCCAGGGTGCCCGGGATAACCTACATAGAGCACTGACTACTCGTACCTGAGCGCCTCCACCGGCTCCAGCCTGCTCGCCCTGTAGGCGGGGTAGATGCCCGAGACCACGCCCACCAGCAGCGCAAAGCCCAAGCTGAAGAGCATGAGCTCCGGGTTTACCAGCACCACAAACCCCGAGCCCATGTAGGCTCTGCCCGCAAGCTCTATGAGCTTCGCGAGCACCACCCCGAGCCCCACACCCAGGACGCCGCCTATAAAGCCTATGAGCGCAGCCTCTATCAGGAACACCCGCAGCACCTGCAGGCTGCTCGCACCCACCGCCTTCATCACACCTATCTCGCGGGTGCGCTCCATGACAGAGGTGAGCAGGGTGTTCATTATTATCACCCCGCCCACCACCAGGGATATGCTCGCTATGCCGGCGAGCACGAAGCTCACGATGTCAAGCATCCTGTCAACCTGCTCGGCTATGTCGCGTGGGGTGTAAACCTCAAAGTCTTTTCCGCCCCTGCGCCTCTCCAGCACATCCTCAATGCGCTCTGCCACCAGGTCAATCTTCTCCGGGTTATCAACCACCACCCATATCATCATCACCTCATCCTGCACCCCGTACATTCTCTGCGCCGGCTCTAAGGGTATGTAGATGGTGGTGTCATCTTCGGGGCTACCTATCTCCTCCAGCACCCCCACAATCCTGAAGCTCCTCCCGTTAACCTTTATAACATCGCCAACAGCCGGCTTTCTGTCAAACACCTTTTCAGCTATCCTGTAGCCTATCACCGCGCTTCTCGTCTCCTCCTGCCTGAACAGCCTTCCCTCCCGCAGCCTGTAGAACTGCCTGAAGTAGTCTATGCCCCGTGGCTCAACACCCATAACATACACATCCGCGCTCTCCCCGCGGTACTCCGCCACCGCCGGACGGTAGAACATCGGCAGAACATCTTTGACCCCGGGGATGCCGGAGACAGCCTTCATGTCGGAGGAGGTGAAGGGCGCCACTTCCACGGGTCTGCCGCTCATTGCCTGCGCCGGGGAGACCACGATTTTATCGCCGCCCAGCGCTTCAAGGTGCTGGTTGATGCTGTAGCGCATGCCCGCGCCGAGCGCGAGAATCGCCATGATTATCGCCACACCTATCACTATCCCCAGCACCGTGAGCAGCGTCCTGAGCTTCGCATGCCCCATGTTTGCAGCCGCATACTTCAGCTCCTCGTTCATGTCCTGAGCGCCTCCACCGGCTCCAGCCTGCTCGCCCTGTAGGCGGGGTAGATGCCCGAGACCACGCCCACCAGCAGCGCAAAGCCCAAGCTGAAGAGCATGAGCTCTGGCGTGACGCTGGTGACGAGCATCCCCTCCCCTAAGTACCGCTCTGCAGCCAAGTTTATCAGCACAGACACCCCGTAGCCCAGCGCCAGCCCGGCAGCGCCGCCGGCAATGCCCAGCAGCGCCGAGTCCATGAGGAAGATGCGCATTATCTGCGCCCTG
>JALSIP010000027.1 GCA_026989875.1 archaeon | reverse complement strand
TTTCCAAAGGCTACTGCAGCTATAGGAACTACGTTATGACAATCTTCGTTAAAGTGGTGCCTCTCATCTTCCCAAGAAAGAATTTCTCACTGAAAAGACTCCCGGGAATGTTCTCCCACCCGCTGGGGACTTTCTTCTCCAGGAGCAGTAAAAAGCTGCTGTTCGTGAAAATTCATTCCGTGAAAAAGTTCGTGGCTCTGAATGTACTTTTGGTGAGCATGGTAGTTTCTCCTGGATTTAGAGAGAAAGAAGCACTGCAAAGGCTTGCTGAGTGATGAGGTCAGGGAGGAGCCTGATTTACAGCTTAAGGTAACAGCACCCAGATATCAACTGCTACATAGCCCCGGTATCTCCCGCTTAAGAGTATAAGGCAAAGAAAAAAGCTACGTGCGCAGCTCAATCTCTATGTTCACGCCATCCGGAACGCGCACGCGCATTATCTGGCGCATGGTGCGCTCATCTGCCTCTATATCAATGAGGCGCTTGTGGATGCGCATCTCCCACTTCTCCCAGGTGGCGGTGCCATCTCCGGAAGGCGAGCGGCGCACCGGCACACGCAGCCGGCGTGTCGGCAGGGGTATAGGTCCTGACATCTCCACGCCCGTCTTCCTGGCGATTTCCTTCACCTGTCTGCACACCTCTTCAAGCTTTTTGTGGTCTGTAGCGCTGAGCTTTATCCTCGCCCTGTGCATGGCACCTCACCTTTAAATGGTACGGGAGGGGGGTAAAACCCCTCACTTCGCCTTCTCTATATCCACCACCATACCCGCAGCCACGGTCATCCCCATATCCCTTATCGCAAACCTGCCGAGCTGCGGAATCTCCTTGACCTTCTCAATCACCAGCGGCTTTGTTGGCTGCACCCTTATAACGCCGGCCTCGCCCGTCTTCAGGAACTGCGGATTCTTCTCCAGCACGTTGCCTGTGCGCGGGTCAAGCTTGCTTATCAGCTCAACTATCCGGCACGCCACCTGTGCGGTGTGTGCGTGGAAAACTGGAGTGTAGCCCACGGTTATTGCGCTGGGGTGCTGGAGCACTATTATCTGAGCCGTGAAGGTCTTCGCCACCGTGGGCGGGTTATCGGTGTGTCCGCACACATCCCCGCGCTTTATGTCGTTCTTGCCCACGCCGCGCACGTTGAAGCCTATGTTGTCTCCCGGCTCCGCCTTCGGAATCTGCTCGTGGTGCATCTCTATGCTCTTGACCTCACCGGTAACGCCCGGTGGCTCAAATATCACCTTGTCTCCAGGCTTCAGCACACCGGTCTCCACCCTGCCCACAGGCACTGTGCCTATGCCGGTGATGGAGTAGACGTCCTGCACCGGTATGCGCAGCGGCAGGTCCACGGGCTTCTCCGGCTCCTTCAGGCTGTTCAGCGCATCCACCAGCGTTGGACCATCCCACCAGGGCATCTTGTCGCTCTTCTTCACGATGTTCTCGCCCTGAAGCGCAGAAATCGGCACATAGGTTATCTGCTCCGGCTTGTAGCCCACGATTCTGAACAGCTTTTCAAGCTGTGCCTTGATCTCCTCAAACTTCTCCTTGCTCCAGTCAACGGCATCCATCTTGTTTATCGCCACGATGAACTGCCCTATACCCAGCGTTCTCGCCAGGAACACGTGCTCCTTGGTCTGGGGCATCAGCCCGCCCTTCTCGTCCTTCTGGGCTACATCCACCACGAGCACTGCCGCATCCGCCTGACTTGCGCCGGTTATCATGTTCTTGATGAAGTCCCTGTGCCCCGGGGCGTCAATGATGGTGAAGTAGTACTTGTCTGTCTCCATCTTCTGGTGGGAGATGTCTATCGTCAAGCCTCGCTCCCGCTCCTCTTTCAGGCGGTCCATGACCCATGCGAACTCAAAGGTAGCCTTGCCTATCTTCTGTGCCTCCTCGCGGTACTGCCTGATTATGTGCTCGCCAATGGCGCCCATCTCAAACAGCAGCCTTCCCACGGTTGTGGACTTTCCATGGTCCACATGTCCTATAAACACCAGGTTCAGATGTGGTTTCTCCGCCATCTTTCCTAACCTCCTTGAGCTTCCTGTATTATCACGTTACCCTAATTTAAACCTTTTCTCTCCCGGATTTTCTTTATCACCGTCTCCTGCAGCTCCGAAGGTAGGCGCTCAAATCCCGCGAACTCCGTGCTCCACAGCGCTCTGCCCTCGGTGGCGCTCCTTATATCACCTGCGAAGCCGAACATCTCGCTCACCGGGCACTTCGCCTCAATCACAATGAGCTCGCCCTCCTGGCGCATGTCCAGTATGCTTCCCCTTCTGCGCTGAATCTCCTGCGTGACCGAGCCCATGTAGTCCTGGGGCACCTGTATGAACACCCTGAGCTTGGGCTCAAGCAGGTGCGCCTCAGCCTGCAGCATCGCCTGGCGTATCGCCTCCCTCACCGCGGGTATCACCTGAGCCGGACCGCGGTGCACCGCGTCCTCGTGAAGCTTCACATCAACCAGCTTAACCTTGACCCCCAGCACCTGCTCCTTTGCTAAGGGTCCTTCATTCACAGCCTCCTGGAAACCCTCCAGGATGAGCGGCATGGTCTCGTTCAGGTACTGGATACCCTTGGTAACATCGGTGAGCACGTTATTCTGGTAAACCGTGACCACGCCTCTGGCATCCTCCTTCTTCATGCCAGCCTTCTCCATAGCCCTGCCCAGCTCCTTCCCCTTGTACCTCTGGGGGTTGAGCTCGCCCTCGTTCAGCGCCTGCAGCACCTCCTTCTCCAGGGGCTCAACCACGAAGTAGAAGCGGTTGTGCTTGTTGGGCGACTTTCCCTCCACAGGCTTGCTCGCCCTTGCCACGCTCTCGCGGTAAACCACTATGGGCGGTGAGACCTCAATATCCACGCCCTTCTCCCTGATTCTGTGAGTCACCACCTCCAGGTGGAGCTCGCCCATTCCCGAGAGCAGGTGCTCGCCGGTCTCCTCATTTATCTCCACCCTGAGCGTCGGGTCCTCCCTCGCCATGACATTCAGCACCTCAATGAGCTTCGGCAGGTCCCTGGTGTTCTTGGCTTCAACCGCCACCGTGACCACGGGCTCCGAGTAGTGCCTGAGCTCCTCAAAGGGCTCAATGGGGTCATCCGGTGAAGTTACCGTCTCCCCCGCCTGCACATTCTTCATGCCAGTGACCATGATTATGTTGCCAGCCGTAACCTCCTCGGTGGGCAGCCTCTCCGGACCCAAGTAAACGCCCACCTGCTGGGTTCTGGTCTTGGTCTTGGCGTTGCACAGGTAAACCTCCTGGCTGCGCCTGAGCGTGCCCGAGAACAGCCTGCCCGTGGCAACCTCACCCGCCTGCGGGTCAACCCGTATGTCTGTGATCATGAGCGCCAGCTTGCCCTTCGGGTCGCAGGATAGCATTGCCCTCGCGTCCTCACTCTCCAGGTCTCCGGGCCAGATTCTGGGTATGCGGTACTTCTGGGCTTCAAGCGGAGACGGGAGGTGCCTGACCACCATATCCAGGAGCACCTCGTGCACCTTAGCCTTGGCTGCGAGCGCCTTCTGCTCGCCCTTCTGGTTGTACTCAATCACATCCCTGAAGGTTATGCCCGTAGCCTTCATCAGGGGGACGTTTATAGCCCAGTTGTGGTATGCAGAGCCAAAGGCAACGCTGCCCTTCTCCACATTCACCTGCCAGGCGCTTCTGAACTCCTCCGGTGCCATCCCCCTCACTATCTTGTTGAACTCCGTGATAATCTCCATGAACCTGCGCTGCATCTCATCTGGACTCAGCCTGAGCTCATTTATCAGCCTGTCCACCTTGTTTATAAAGAGCACGGGCTTCACGCGCTCCTTCAGCGCCTGCCGCAGCACCGTCTCTGTCTGGGGCATTATCCCCTCCACCGCGCAAACCACCACTATCACCCCATCCACGGCGCGCATGGCTCTTGTGACATTGCCTCCGAAGTCCACATGTCCTGGTGTGTCAATCATGTTTATCAGGTAGCGCTCTCCCCGGTAGCTGTGCACCATGCTCACGTTTGCA
>JALSIP010000026.1 GCA_026989875.1 archaeon | reverse complement strand
AGGCTCACCCTGGTGATCCTCCTGCTCTCGTTCCTCAGGTACTCGGAGATGAACTCCTTGGCTTCGGGGTTGCTCATCACTATGCTCAGCGCCTCCTCGGCAGTCACCGGGAAGTCAAGTCTCTCCGTTTTGTTGTCTGTCGTGGTGGTGCCGCTGCCTTCGTCCTCGGCAGTCACCGGGAAGTCAAGTCTCTCTCCATTCCTCCCACCTTCAAGCTGCTGCAGCGCAAGCACCGCAAGCACGGCGCCCGCAACTCCCAAAAGCAGAAGTTTTTTCATGTGTATGTATAGCCCGGCTACCATCGTAAAATTGGGCATCCTCGCAATTCGCATCAGTAATAGCGTCAGCACCGCAGGCTGCTGTAGCTGCAGCATAAGAGAGGGCAAACCGAAAAGTAGATATTCCGGGGGTGGTGATAGTAGGTAACGATGGAATTTAATACCCAGCTGCGCGAGCTTATAAACACCCTGGGCGGAGAAAACAGGCTTGAGGTGCTGCGGCTTCTTGAGTCAGAGATGATGAGCATTCCGCAGATACGGCGTGAGCTTGCAAAGATGGGCAAAAAGAAGCCGTACATAACAGTCAACCGCTACCTTGATGTTCTCCATGAGCTCGGTCTCGTTGAAAACTTTGGAGACGGCAGGTACTATCTGACGGTTAAGGGTATATGCACACTTGATACGATTACAGAGCTTGAAAAAAAGCTTGAAGCCCTTGAAAAGCTTGAATCCCTCAGGAAGTACTCTCTTTCACGTCTTCCACGGGTGCTCAGGCATGATATAACCCTGCTTGCAAACGCCGGCTACATAAGCGACCCCTTCACCCTCTGCAGCGAGATGGAGAAGAGCATAATTCTGGCTGAGAACACCCTGCACTTAATATGCAGCGACTACAGCAAGTCCCTGCTTGACACCCTCATAACCAAAATGGCTGGCGGCACGGTGTCTGAGGTGAAGATAATAAAGGACAAGTGGAACCTGAGCTCGGCTATTGAGCACATACGGGGTGCGGTGGAGAAGATGGAGATGGGGGGTGAGGGCAAAAGCAGGCTGATGGTCAGGGTTTACCCGGAGATAATGCCCGTATGCCTGCTTATATGCGACCTCAGGAAGGTGTTCATATCCTTCCAGCCGATGAATGAGCAGAAGCCCTCCTTCCAGTCAGGCTATGTGTCTGATGAAAAAGAGGTCATAGAGTACGGCCTCAGGATATTTGAGCACTACTGGGACAGGCTTGCATGCCTCAGAATTTTCAGGAGGAAAAGAGCGTAGCTACATGTAGCCGAGCTCACGCAGCCGCCGCATTATCCCCTCCTTGTCCTGCGCTCTGCCAGCACGCTCCGGCACCGCCTCCAGGTCCTGCTCCCAGGCGGGTACATCCGCAACCTTCTGGGTGGTTGCCTTTGCTCCCAGGCTCCTGTACCCCTTTGCATAGAGCTCGTTAACGGGCACGTTGTTGCTCCTGAGCACCTGCCAGACCTCGCGCTCGGTGAAGTGCAGTATGGGGTGCACGCGCATGTGCGGCGGGTCCTGTCTGGGTGAGAAGTAAACTTCGTCCCTCCTCGCCTCCTGCTCGTCCCAGCGTATGCCGGTCATCACCGCCTCAATGCCCTTCTCCTCTATGAACATGTTCAGCGCCACGGTCTTCATCAGGTGGTTGCCTTCAAAGCTCTCGGGGTTGAACACAAAGCTCTCGCCTTTAAATCCTATCTTCTCAAGCTCCCTGCGGTTGCGCTCGTTCAGCTTTGCCACATAAACCACATCTCCAACCTTCTCAACCTGCCTGAGAACGTCCTCGTTCCTGACCTCGTGTATCACCAGATTCCACTCCTCCCGCATCCTCTCCACGTAGGCGAGCACCTCCTCAAACACGCTGCCCTCGTTTATGAATATGCACTCGGGCATGGCACAGCCCTGCTCCTCGCACACCTGCTTTGTAAGCCAGAGCATCAGTGTTGAGTCCTTGCCTCCAGTGAAGGCTGCCACGAGGGAGCTTCCGTACCTCTCCAGAGCCTCGGAAATAACCTGCTTGCTCTTTTCTATCTTCCTGTCAAGCGGAAGCGCCATTATCTCAGCGTCCATCTCTACCCCCATCCCGCACAGGGCATCAACCACTCTAAAATTTTTTGTATGGGGGCGAGGAGATTTCTGTTATGCCGGAGAGCAGGTGCGAGATAGTGAGGGCGATCATCAGGCACATGCCCATGTCTAAGGAGCTGTGCCTCAGGTGCAAGGGGGGCAGGCTGCTGTGCGGACGCCCCGCCTGCCCGCTTCTTGCAAAGCTCATGGTCAGAGCACCCGTGGAGGCAAAGCTGGGTGAGCACATCTTCGGTCCCTCGCCCGGGATATTTGTGGGCTGGAAGGGCTACCCGAGGGTGCTCGCGGGTCCCCTCACGGCACTGGAAGAGGAGAAGGCGCAGCTCTGCGACAACCCCGCAGAGTGGTACGGGATGGGTGTGGATGAGATTGTGCGCATGCGCTCCATGCTCGTGCGCTCAAAGGCGGAGGTGGACGTGAGGAGCCGCTCAAAGATTGCCGAGCTGTCTCAGGAGATTGCCCTCTCGTGCGTGCCCACAGATACCGAGGTGAGATTTGAGAGGAAGCCCAGCTTCAGCGTGAGCTTCTCGCCCTTCACGCAGCCCTTGGGTCCGAGCGCACCCGTGAAGAAGATAGAGCTTGCGGGCAACCCCAGAATACCGGGGAGGGTCTGCTCCCTGGCTGAGGATGAGGTCTCAGCCACTCATGCGCTGAAGGTGCTCTACGACTCTGGCTATGACGTTTACTACCTCACCAGGGTTCTGTCCTCGGGCGCGCTGGGGCTTGAGGAGAAGCGCAGGATGGTGCCCACGCGCTGGAGCATAACGGCGGTTGATGACACCCTGGGCAGGATGCTCATGAAGCAGGTGCGGGGGTATCCTGTGCTGAACGAGTACAGGGTGTACAGGAGCACCTACCTTGACAACCACTTTGAGGTTCTGCTGATGCCGAGGCGCTGGGAGTACGAGATGTTTGAGGGCTGGGCGCCCAACACCCTCTGGACGCTGGGGCTTGAGAAGCCAGCCATAAATGCCGAGCATGAGGGCTACCACGGAAGAAGCGACTACGCTGAGAGCGAGGGCGGCGCCTACTATGCTGCGAGGCTTGCGGTTCTTGAGGCTCTGAGGAGGATGCGCAGACAGGCGGGTGCGGTGGTGTTCAGGGAGATTTATGAGGGATACATCATACCTGTTGGCGTGTGGGAGGTGCGGGAGAACGTTCGCAGGGCTATGCGCTCCCGGCCCGAGAAGTTCCAGAGCCTGCGGGAAGCCCTCGCGGACATCGCCTCAAGGCTCAGGATACCCCTGAGGGAGTACCTGAGCAGAAGCGCGCTGCTGCAGCAGCGACGTCTGGATGATTTTGCTTAGCTCAGCGGTGTCCCCTGCCATGACCCATGCCGCCACCTCTGCCCCTCTCGGGCACCTCCTCCTCAAAATCCTCGCCGCTGGCAGCCTTTATAGCATGCTGGGCATGCTCCCAGGCTATGCCGAAGTAGTAAATTGCCTCCGAGTAGCTGCCCGCTTCTGCAGCCGCATAGGCTGCCTCGCGGTAGGCGTAAGCCTTGTCTATCTCCTCCTGCACCTCCTCAGGCTCAGAGGCGTTGACCAGAGCAAGCTCCGCATCCCTTATCGCCTCGTTCACCAGCAGCTCATCCGCAAGCACCAGCTTCTTTGCAGCCTCCTCTATCTCTGGAGCCTGCCTGCCGTGCCCGCCACCGTGACCCCTGCCGTGGCCGCCTCCTCTGCCCATGCCCGCAGCGTGCATGCCCATCCCATGACCGCCACCTCTGGCTCTGAAGCCAAGAGCCTCCGCAGCCTCGCGCTCGTACTCAAACACCTCGTCACCCTCCTCCGGGTCAAGGTGGTAGTCGTCAACCCAGTACTCGGGGTTGAGGCTCTCCCTGATGTACCTCACAGCGAGCCTGGTGCTGCGGTAGTTCTCCAGCAGCTCAATAGCCTGCTGCTTCAGCTCTCTGGGGGATGGACCTGGTGGAAGCAGAGTTATAGTCCTGGTGCCTGAGGCTGCGTGGTTGCCAGCGGCATCGGTGGCGCTGGCGTTGACCTGATACACGCCAGGTGCCAGGGAGGTGAAGTTGCGGAAGCAGGGCGAGGCAGAGCAGGTGAAGCTTGCCACCAGACCGCTGCTGCCGTAGAGGTACAGGGTGAGGCTCACGGGGCTGGCGTCCAGAGCAGTTGCGTTAACCGGTATGTAGCTCTGGGCAAGGACGGAGCCGTCTGCAGGTGTGGGCGGTACCAGGGAGACTGAGGGTGGTGTGGTGTCTGTAAACACCTGCCTCTCCTCGCTCACACCCCAGTTGCCGGCTTCATCCCTGCCCCACACCCTGAACACGTGCCAGCCGTCGGCTACGCTTGCCACCGCCTCCCACACGGTGCCGGAGCCGCTCATGCTCAGGTTGACGCCGTCCAGCTCAAGCAGCGCCTCCGCTAAGGGCTCACTGGCATTCACCTTCACATGCAGCTGGGAGGTGCTCAGGTAGCTCAGGTTCTCTGGCGTGGGAGGTATGAACTCAATCGCCGGCGGGGTGGTGTCGGGCACGGGCACCACAGAGAAGCTGAACTCGCCCGAGGTGAAGTAGGGCTTCTCAGTCTGCCCGGTGTAAACGTAACCCACAGCCCTGTAGTCACCTACCTCAAGAACCCCCGTGTCTATGGCTATGGTGTAGCTCATCACGTAGCTTTTATTGTCACCGTAGCCGTAACCGTAGCCAAACTCATAGTAGGAGGAGTCGTCATAGGCATAGGCGTAGCCGTATCCATAGCCATAGGGACCGAGAGTGCCCGAGGGCGTTACGGTTATGCCATCACCGCTCACGAGAGTGCCATTGGGATAGAAAAACCAGCTAACGTTCTCGGCGCCTGTGAGGTTGAGGGAGAGCATTTCAACAGGCACGTACTGGTCAGGTGAGGAAAGCTTTACAACCAGCTCAAAGGTTATGATGTCCCCCTTCTGAACCTCCACCTTGTCAGCGTTTAGCGTTACCAGCACCGCCTCCGCTGGCACAGCCATTATCATGAGCACGACAATAACAAAGGTCAGCAGCGCTGCCTCTCCAAACCTCCTCATCCTGCTCTCCTCCTCTCACCTCTTTTACTGTCAAACTACTACTATATAAAACTTTTGGGGTGCCGGAGAGATGGCGGTTCTTGCCTGTGATGGCTGATTTTGGTGTCAAACGGCATATCCGAGCCTTCCTCACTGCCATCGCGAAAAATTTATTAGCGGGCAGACAACACCTGCAGGCATGGAGGCGGCGCGGGTATTTCTTGTGAGCTCAAGGGCACCCGTGCATGAGCCCGAGCGCTGGAGCAACCGCAGATACAGCCTGCTGAGCAGGATTGAGGTGCTTGCCAGAAAGGTGGGGCTGCAGGAGTTCGTTGAGGAGGGTGACCTGGTTGCGGTGAAGGTACACTTCGGTGACAGAGGCACCACAAGGATGCTCAGGAGCATATACGTGCGCAGGATGGTTGAGCTTGTCAGAGAAGCGGGTGGAAAGCCCTTTGTCACAGAGACCACGGGTCTGGGGATGCTTCACCCCAGAAGCACGGCAATCGGCAGGCTGGAGACTGCAAGGGACAACGGCTACACCCAGGAAACGCTGGGAGCGCCGATAGTGATTGCAGATGGTCTGAGGGGCTTTGAGTATGTGGTGCAGGATGGTGTGGAGGTGGCAAGCGCAATAGCTGAGGCAGACAAGCTGCTGGTGCTCAGCCATCTTACAGGCCACTTCAGCTCGGGTTTTGGCGGGGCGATAAAGCACCTCGGGCTGGGATGCGTTGCAAAGCCGGCGAAGTTCAGGGTGCACATTGAGGGCATGCCCGAGATTGAGGCACGGAAATGCACCGGGTGCGGCAGGTGTGCTGAGGTGTGCCCCTCAGGGGCAATCTCGCCCCCGGAGATTGACGGAGAGCGCTGCGTCATGTGCGCTGGCTGCGGCGAGGCTTGCGCTCACGGTGCCGTGAAGATGGAGTGGCTGATGGGCAGGGAGATGTGCAGGCGGGTGGCTGCCTCAGCCAGCGCGGTGGTGCGCGCGGTGGGCAGGGAAAATGTGCTGTTCTTCAGCTTTCTTCTGGAGGTCACGCCACACTGCGACTGCTGCGCCTTCAGCGACAATCCCATAGTGCCAGATATCGGCGTGCTTGCTTCCAGGGATGCGGTTGCTGTGGATGCTGCGGCACTTGAGCTGATCAGAGCCTCCCCGGGTCTGCCTGCAAGCATGCTCCCGGAGAGTGCCAGAGGTGCGGGAGCTGAGAAGTTTGAGCACCTCTTTCAGAGGGATGCGAGGGTGCAGATTGAGGAGGCGGAAAGGCTTGGAGTGGGAGCCGCCGAGTTTTCGGTGCTGGAGGTGGGATGAGCGAAAGGTATATCTAAGGGTGGAGGCGCATGCTTATACATGATTGACTCCCAGATTGGCGGTGCAATCCTGAAGCTTGCGGTGGGTGTGGTGCTGATCCTGGTGGCTCCCAGGGTTGTGGGGGCGCTTCTCACAGCCATCGGTGCTGGATTTATACTGCTGGGTGGGATGAAGTACGTGCTCGGAAGCTTTGAACTCACAGCGGGTGTGGTTTTTCCTGTGATTATGGGAGTGGTGATTGTGGTCATCGGCAAGAGCCTGGCTGAGACCGCCCTCAGGGTCGCGGGCGGTATAGCGGTGCTGTGGGCTCTGTGGGATCTGGGCTTGCTGAGGCTGATGTGATGTATGGGCTTCCGTGAGGATGCTGTGGAGAGGCTGAGGGAGGAGTGGCGTGCCTTAGGTGAGGCTGTAACTGCCGCCGTGGAGGCTGAGCAGGGAGAGCTTTCAGCATGCCTGGCAGGGGTTGAGGAGGCGTGCAGAAGGCTGGAGGAGGTGCTGGAGGGTGCCTTCAGGGCGGTGAGTGCCTCCTGCGATGATGCGACCAGGGTTTCTGAGCTGTACAGCCAGGCTAAGAAGGCGGTGCAGGATATCAGCAGGACAGCAGCCGAGCTCAGAGAGAAGTGCGATGCCAGCGCTGAGGCGGAGAGGAGCCTGGAGAGCCTGCAGAAGGAGCTTGAGCGGTATGAGGAGATGCTGGAGAGTGCCAGGGAGCAGGCGGAAATGGCACGGCAGAGGTACAGAAGGAGGATGGAGGAGTACGCTAAGGTGAGGAGCAGCCTTGACGACGAGCTGAGCGCCCAGCTTGCGCTGCTGAAGCATGAGTTCGTGAGGGAGGTGGCAGGGTTTTCTGAGGAGCTTGAGTTCAGGGCAAGGGGGATGAAGGTGAGCGCGGAGAGGCTGCTTGAGGAGTTCTGCAGGGGGGAGAGGACGGAGATTGCACCCAGAGCTGGCATAGTGGGCAAGCTCATGCCGGGCACGCAGGAGGTGAGAGCCAGCATAAACCTGGTGGAGATGAAGCTGAGAGAGTACAGGGATGAGATTGAGGCGCTTAGGAGAAGGAGGATGGAGCGCGAGATCAGAGTTCTGCAGGAGTTCTCTGACCTGCCGGCTCTGAGGAGCGAGATGCTGGCTGCAGAGAGAAGGTGCGGCGAGATTGAGGAGAGAATTTCCAGTGTCAGGAGCAGAATTGGCGAGCTGAGAGGGACGCGGGTTGGAGCCGAGCAGGTGCTGGTGGCTATGGGAAGACTGGCTGAGGGCTGGAGGACTGCAGAGAATGCGGTGGCACAGGTTTTTGAGATGTGGGATGGGGATGAGCGAGATGCTGACCCAGAGAGAAGAGCGCTGAGGCGCAGGGTGAAGGAGCTCAGGGAGGCGCTGGGCAGGAGCGAGGAGGAGGTGGCTGAGCTCAGGCAGAGGCTGGAGGAGCTTGGAAGGAAGGTGGCGGAGCTGGAGGGGAAGCTTGGGGCTGAGGCTGAGCTGCGGAAGAGCCTGGAGGCAGAGCTTAAGAGGCTGAGAAGGGTGAATGCAGAGCTTTCTGCAAGATTGGCGAGTGGCAGCAGCAGCGCAGACAGGATGCTGGAGTCTGCGAGGGCTGAGCTGGAAAGGGTGGCGGAGCTGTGCAGAGCAGGAAAGGTGGAGGAGGCTCTGAGAAGGTGTGCGGCTGCCACTGAGATGATGGCGGGGCTCGGGGAGAAGGCGGAGGATGTGCTGGCAGGCTTGAGGGTGTGCAGCAGGCTGCTGAGAGAGGCTGCGGCTGAGGTGAAGGTGAGGCGGAGGGGTGAGGCTCTGAGGGATGCAGCAGGGGTGGCACGGCACACACTGGCTGAGCTTGATGAGCTGGCTGGCAGGCTTAAGGCTGAGGTTGAGCAGGCGAGAAGGGAGGAGGAGACGCTCAAGGCACTGAGGGAGGAGAACCGCAAGCTTAAATCGGAGGTGAGAATGCTGAGAGCCAGCCTGAAGAGGAAGAGTGAGCTGCTGGAGAGGTACGTGGGGGAGAAGACCTCGGCGCTCAGGCGGCTCTGAGCAGCCTGAAGGCTGCGCCTGCGCTGAGTGCAATGGCAAGGGTGTAGGTGAGGGTGTACCAGAGCAGCTCACCAGCTCCAGTGCCGGCAGGCAGGCTGAGAAGCCTGAGCCAGAAGAGCAGGAGAAGCGCACCCGAGAGGCAGGCGGCTGCTATGCCGAGATGGCGATGCAGCCTGCGCCTGCCCGCTGGCTGAAGGTCATGCTCGTGTCCGAGAGGTGTGCGGGGAAGGAGCAGCGCACCCACGCCTGCTGCCGCCAGGGCTTTGAGGATGTCCCCGGGGATGTAGGGAAGCACACCCTTCGCGAGCGCTTCGCTAATGCCTATACCCAGCACGTGCATTAGCTGGAGGACGCCAGCGAGGTATATGAGCGACACGCCCGCAAGCATTATGAGCGCCTGAGGCAGAGCCCGCCTGGAGCTGGTGTAGGTGTCGGTGAGATAGCCCACCAGGTAGGCGGCAAGCACAAAGCCGATAATGTAGCCGCCGGTGGCTCCCAGCAGCACCTCAAGCCCAGCTCTGCCACCCGCAAACCAGGGCATGCCAAGAGCCCCAAGAGCGGCGTAGAGGAGCATGCTCAGGGCTCCGTAGTTCCTGCCGAGTATGACGCCGCCGAGCAGTACAAAGAAGACCTGCCCGGTTATGGGGACGGGGGTGAAGGGAAGGTAAAGCCTGAGCTGCGCACCAGCACCGGTGAGCGCCGCAAATGCAAGCGCAAGGAGAAGCTTGTGATGATACTCCGCCTCATGCCTCCACCTGAAGAGGTCCCGCCTGAGGTTTTCGTTGAGAAACATCTGTACCACCTCGTCAACCTGATTACTGTGATGCGGTTGACGTATTTATGTTTTGCGGCTGGAACCCGGTGGTGTTGGTTGCAGGCACGGTGAAACTGAAGTGGATGGTGCTGCGGTTCTGCAGACTAACATGAGCGTGCTCTTAATGCATACCGCTCTTACACCATGCTGACCACCGGGATTGGTGAGATGCATAGCTACAGGAGATGAAGGCTACAAATGTGAGGATGCACCGGCGAGGAAATTGTACAAACCTCACCACCACATGTCGTGGATGTTTATATAGGAAATGCACCACCAGACTTCCACGACAACACCCCACGAAACTGTGTAGTATCCCAAAATCATTTCCCAACCTTTATAACTCTTGCATGGCAAAACTTACCCCAGCCAAAATCAGGTGGATCATTCGCGAGAAAGAGCGCGGCAAGCTAACCACTGAACAGATAGCCAGGATTCAGCGTATCACCCCTCGTCGTGTGAATCAGCTCTGGCGTGAGTACCGGAGTACTGGTGAGCTACCGGTACTAAAGGCACCTGGCAGACCTCGTGAACCTATCACCCTGGCACAAATCAATGCTGTGCTGGAGGCTCATCACAGGTACAGGCTTGGTGCTTGCCTTCTGGAGCACGTGCTTGAGGTGGAGTTTGGTGTGAAGATGTCCCACAACAAGATTCATACGGTCCTGCGGGAGCATGGTTTAGCAAAGCGGGAGCCGAAGAAGGCAAGGCGGAGGAAATGGGTCAGGTATGAGAGGGAGCACAGCATGAGCCTGTGGCACACTGACTGGAAATACTTAAAGCAATTGAAGAAGTGGATGATCGCCTATCTTGATGACTCCTCACGCTTAGTTGTGGCTTATGGCATGTTCGACAATGCGACCACAGAGAATGCGATAGCAGTCCTGGAGGAAGGTATTAAACGCTATGGTTTGCCTGATGCGGTGCTCACAGATCGAGGATCGCAGTTCTATGCTAACGCTGGCGAGAAGAAGGCTAAGGGCGAGAGCGAGTTCGAGAGGTACCTCCGGGTCAATGGCATCAAACACATCGTTGGCAGGGTGAATCACCCACAGACGAATGGCAAGGTGGAAAGGTTCTATGGAACAGTAGAGCAGAAATTGAAGCTCTTTGAGTCAATAGCAGAGATGATAGAATGGTATAACGAGATTAAGCCACATATGAGCCTGAATTTTGAAGAGCTGGAGACTCCTGCTAAGGCTTTCTATAGAAAGCTCGCCCCGGAGAGAGTGATGGGATATGCCTCCAGGTGGTTGCTGAGAGAGGTGAGAGCATGAGGAGAAGAAGAGGAAATGATTTCAGGATAGCACAACAAGCCAGCCTCACCGAAAGACTTATATAGTAATTGGTGAGCATGGTAATCACAGCCTACTTTTCAGCAGATTAACAGCGTGAGAGGTATGGGTTCAATCTATGCGGTTCGCACAACCATAGGGCAGGAAAGGAATGTGGCAGACATGATGAGCTCCAGAGCCGAGAGGGAGGGTCTGGAGATATATGCTGTGCTGGTGCCCCATGACATCAGGGGCTACATAATGGTAGAGGCGAGGGACGAGACAGAGATAGAGAAGGCGCTCCGCGGGGTTGCCCACTCAAAAGGCGTGGTTAAGGGCGAGCTTCCTCTGGAGGAGGTGAAGCGCTTCTTTGAGCCCAAGCCCATGGTCACGAAAGTGGAGCAGGGGGATGTGGTTGAGCTCACCAGCGGACCCTTCAAGGGCGAGCGTGCCAGGGTGGTGAGGGTTGACCTCAAGAAGGAGGAGATCACCGTGGAGCTTTTTGAGGCAACCGTTCCCATACCCGTTACCGTCAGGGGTGAAAGCATAAAGGTTATAAGAAAGGAGGAGCCCGGCAGTGAGTCAGGTGGTTGAGACCTTAGTGGAAGGCGGAAAGGCTACACCAGGGCCGCCACTCGGTCCTGCACTCGGACCTCTGGGAGTGAACATCCCGGCGGTTGTGGCGGCGATCAACGAAAAAACCAAGGACTTCGCGGGGATGAAGGTCCCCGTGAAGGTGATAGTAGACCCCAAGACCAAGGAATTTGAGATAGAGGTTGGCACTCCTCCCACCAGCGCTCTGATTCTGCGCGAGCTTGGTGCAGAGAAGGGCAGCGGCGATGCAAAAAATGAGTCAGTCGGCAACCTCACCATGGAGCAGGTTGTAAAGATTGCCAGAATGAAGCGGGATGGCATGCTGGCGAGCAGCATGCGCTCTGCAGTCAAGGAGGTGCTCGGCACCTGTGTGTCAGTGGGCGTCAGGGTTGAAGGGAAGCACCCAAAGGAGGTCCAGCGAGAGGTGGATGAAGGAAAGTACGGTGAGCTTATCGGGGAGTGAAGCTGCATGGGAGTGAGTACAGAAAAGCTTGTTGAGGCGGTCAGATCAGCAAGGGAAGCATCAAAGAAGCGGAATTTTGTTCAGAGCTTTGACCTGGCAGTTAACCTGAGGGACATAGACATGAGCAAGCCCGAGAACAGGCTGAACGAGGAGGTCGTGCTCCCCGGCGGCAGGGGCAGGCAGGTAAAGGTCGGGGTTATAGCTGGAGATGAGCTGGCGCTGGCGGCTAAGGAGCATGCGGACCTGGTGATAACCAAGGAGGAGCTGCAGGAGCTCGCCAAGGACAGGAAAAAGGCAAAGAAGGTGGCTGAGAGTGCTGACTTTTTCATAGCTCAGGCAGACCTCATGCCCCTGGTGGGCAGGGTGCTCGGACCCATACTGGGTCCCAGAGGGAAGATGCCCAAGCCCGTGCCGCCGAATGCACCGCTTGAGAGCATAATTTCAAGGCTGCGCAGGACCGTGAGGCTGCGCACCAAGGACAAGCCCGTGCTGCACGTTGCCGTGGGTACCGAGGAAATGAGCGACGAGGACGTGGCTAAGAACATTGAGGCGGTGCTCACCCATCTTGAGAGGAAGCTTGACGCCGGCATGGGCGGAATAAAGAGCATATACCTGAAGACCACCATGGGGCAGAGTGTTAAGGTGGAGGTGTAGCGGTGCGCTCGTCAGGCAGAGTTGCAGAGTGGAAGCTGAAGAAGGTTGAGGAGCTGGCTGAGCTGATGCGCCAGTATCCCGTGGTCGGCATAGTGGACATGCACGCACTGCCCGCAAGAACGCTGCAGAAGATGCGGGAGAAGCTGAGAGGCGAAGTGCTCATAAAGATGTCAAAGAAGTCAATAATGAGGCATGCAATAGACAGGGCTGCAAAGGAGGAGAGAAGCCTTGAGAAGCTGAAAGATGCGCTTAAAGGTCAGCCAGCCTTCATATTCTCAAAGATGGATGTCTTCAGACTCTACAGGGTGCTGGAGCAGAACAAGGTTCCTGCCCCGGCGAAGCCCAACACCGTGGCACCCAAGGACATAGTGGTGCCCAAGGGTGAGACCCCCTTTGCCCCCGGACCTATACTGGGTGAGCTTCAGGCGGTGGGCATTGAGACCGAGATTAAGGGAGGAAAGATAGCCATAAAGAAGGATGCGGTGGTGGTGAAGGAGGGGGAGGTGATAGATGCGAGGCTGGCTGGCATACTCAACCGCCTGGGCATTGAGCCCCTTGAAATCGGTCTCAACCTGATAGCAGCTCACGAGAACGGCACGGTGTTCCTGCCAGAGGTTCTCAGGGTGGATGTGGAGGAGATAAAGGCGGAGATCGCCAGAGCCTACCAGCAGGCGGTCAGCCTGAGCATAGCTTCAGCCTACCTCACCAGAGAGACCGCACCCCTCGCCATAGCGAAGGCGCATGCAGATGCTCTTGCCCTCGGCATCGCTGCAGCGGTGCCGGAGAGGGGTGTGGTGGAGCACCTGCTTGCAAGAGCCAGGTTGCAGATGTTAGCACTTGCATCTAAGCTCACCGATTCAGCGCTGGACAGCGAACTGAAGGAGATGGTAGGTGCATGCAGGACTGCCAGTGTTACGGTGCAGGCGGAAGAGACCGGGGAGCAGAAGGAGGAGGAAGAGGAGAAGAAGGAGGAAGAGTCTGAAGAGGAGGCTCTGGAGGGTCTGGGTGCCCTCTTCGGCTGAAGTCTGGAGGTGATGAAAGATGGAGTATATTTATGCTGCAATGCTCCTGCACTCGGCAGGGAAGGAGATAAACGAGGAGAACCTGCGCAGCGTGCTTGAGGCATCAAGCGTGCAGGTGGATGAGGCAAGGCTTAAAGCGCTGGTGTCTGCTCTTGAGGAGGTGGACATAGACGAGGCTATAAAGCAGGCTGCCTTCGCCGCCGCACCGGCACCTGCGCCAGCCGCTGCGCAGGAGGCTGCCGCAGCAGAGCAGGAGGAGCAGAAGGAGGAAGAGGAGAAGAAGGAGGAAGAGTCTGAAGAGGAGGCTCTGGAGGGTCTGGGTGCCCTCTTCGGCTGAGCCTCCCTCCCCTACCCCATGAGATTGTAGCTCAGCGTCCAGGTGAGCAGCCAGGCAGACATGAAGTACAGGTAGCCCTTGGCTAACCAGTGCTTTATGGTGTACTCTTCGGGTGGCAGGTTCAGGGTGTTGCGGGTTATTATGTAGAGGGGGAAGGAGAACACGAAACCCACCAAGAGTGCCGTTGTCAGGGTGACGGTGGTGCCGAACATCCCCGGGGAGCCCACTCCGAGCCCCGCGCCAACCAGAGCATGAATCAGGCTTATCCTTCTTTCAACCGCAGCGTCCATGCGCATATCCTCCGCAGGTGGTGTTCATGAAGACTGCAATGAGCAGCTTTGACATCCTCGCCATAGTGGCAGAACTCCAGGACATGATAGGCGCCAGGGTTAATAAAGTTTTTCAACCCGGCGAGAGGGAGCTCAGGATTGCTCTTCACCTTGCAGGCAGAGGCAGAGAGAACCTGGTGATTGAGGCTGGCAGAAGGCTGCACCTCACCGCATACCCGAAGCAGGCACCCCTCACCCCCACCACCTTCGCCATGACGCTGCGGAAGTACCTGAGAAACGCCAGGCTTGCAGGTATATCCCAGCTCGGGTTTGACAGGGTGGTGATGCTTGAGTTTGAGAGGGGCGGTGAGAGGTACACGCTGGTGGCAGAGCTCTTCAGCAAGGGGAATGTGGTGCTCACGGATGCGGAGGGCGTGATACTGGCGGTGATGTCTCCGGGAAGGTACTCCACCAGAACGCTGCTCGGGAGGGCTGAGTACCAGCCTCCACCCCAGAGGCTCAACCCCTTTGAGCTAAGCGCAGAGCAGCTGATGCAGGTGCTGAAGGGCGCCGGCAGGGAGGTGGTGAAGACGCTGGCGGTTGAGCTGGGGCTGGGGGGCACGTACGCGGAGGAGGTGTGCGCGAGGGCAGGGGTGGACAAGAAAAGCAGGGAAGTCACAAAGGAGCAGGCGGAGCGCATGGTGGAGGTGCTGCGGGAGCTCAGGAGTAAAGCCGGCAGCGAGCCTGTGGTGGTGCTTGAAGAGGGCAGGGCGGTGGATGTGACGCCCCTGAGGCTTGAGGTTTACTCGGGGCACGAGCTCAGGGAGGTGGAGAGCTTCTCCAAGGCGCTGGATGAGCTCTTCGCCATGCAGGAGTACTCGGAGGCTGAGAGGGAGCAGAGGGAGAGGTTTGAGCGGGAGCGCAGGAGGCTGATTGCCAGGCTGAAGTCCCAGTGCCATACCCTGCGGGAGCACCTGAGGCGGGGGAGAGAGCTCATGGAGCTGGGTGACCTGGTTTACCAGCACTTCAGCTTGGTTGAGGGCGTGCTTGAGACGCTGAGGAAGGCAAGGCGGAGGTACTCCTGGGAAGAGATTGAGAAGAGGCTTTCGGAGGCGGGCAGGCAGCATGCTGTGCGGGTGCATCCGGAGAGGGGCACGGTGGTGGTGAGGCTGCAGGACAGGGAGGTGGAGCTTGATATCCGAAGGAGCGCTGCCGAGAATGCTGGGGAGTTCTATGAGAGGGGCAAGAAGCTCAGAGCAAAGGCGCTGGGTGCCAGAGAGGCGGTGCTCAGGACAGTGAGGGAGCTCAGAATGCTCAGGGAAAAGGTGCCGCAGGAGCTCAGGAAGCCCGTGAAGAGGGTGCGCAGGAAGAGGGAGTGGTACGAGAAGTTCAGGTGGTTCTTTTCCAGCGACGGGATTCTGGTGCTGGGCGGGAGGGATGCCATAACCAACGAGGTTCTGGTGAAAAAGCACATGGAGAGGGGTGACCTCTTCGTGCATGCCGAGGTGCACGGCGCACCTGCGGTGCTGGTGAAGGCTGGTGGCAAAGCCGTGCCGGAGAGAACCATTCAGGAGGCTTTTGACTTTGCGGTTGCCTACTCCCGAGCCTGGAAGCAGGGCGTGGCAAGCGCAAGGGTGTACTGGGTAAAGCCGGAGCAGGTGAGCAAACGTGCGGAGAGCGGCGAGTACCTGGCAAGAGGCGCCTTCGTGATAAGGGGCAGGAGGAACTACGGCGTGGGCAGCACTAAGGTAGCCGTGGGTGTGGTTTTTCAGGATGACGTGCCGAGGGTAATCGGCGGACCCCCTGAGGCTATCGCGGCGAGAGCTGAGGTTATGGTGGTGCTCGTGCCTGGTAATGTGAGGAGCGGGGAGCTGGCGAAGCTGCTCAGAAGCAGGCTGGCTGAGAAGCTGGGGGAGAGGGGCGAGGCTGTGAGGAGGCTGCCGGTGGAGGAGTTTCTGGCTTTCATACCCCCCGGCTCGGGAGAGGTGGTGGAGGAATGAGCGCCACAGAGCTCGGACTGCAGGTGCTTCTGACGCTGGTGCTGGGTCTGCTCATCCTGAACGCGGTTTCCAGGCTCAGGAGATACCTGCGGAGTAAATAAGTTTTACCAGGTTATACAGTATTGTGGAATTAATGGTAGCCAGGTGCAGCCTGTGCGGCTCAGAGGGGGCGGCTGCTGAGCTGGGTGTGTGCGGGAGGTGCATAAGGAGCAAGCCCGGGCAGGCACTGGAGCTGGCTGAGGCAGCCCACAGGAGGAGCAGACAGCGCTACGGGTTTGCTCACCCGCCACCCCGCGGGGGCGCTGCGGCGTGCGGTGAGTGCGTGAACGAGTGCGAGCTTCACGAGGGCGAGCGCTCACCCTGCGGGCTGCGAACCTGCGAGGACGGCAGGCTGAAATTGCTTCCTGGCGGGGAGGCGGTGGTGCTGGCTTACCACGACCCGCTGCCCACCAACTGCGTTGCCTCCTGGGTGTGCGCGGGATGCAGCAGCACAGGCTACCCGGAGTACTCCCACTCGCCAGGAGCGGAGATAGGCTACAGAAACCTGGCGGTGTTCTATGGCGCCTGCAGCTACGACTGCCTGTTCTGCCAGAACTGGGAGTTCAGGAGCAATGCCAGCATGCTCTCTCCCAGGATGAGCCCTGAAGAGCTCGCCTCCATGGCGGACGAGCGCACAAGCTGCATCTGCTACTTCGGCGGCGACCCGGCTGTGCAGATGGCTCATTCGCTGCGAACCAGCAGGATAGCTCTTGAGAGGCGCCAGGGGGGAATACTCAGGATATGCTACGAGACCAACGGGAGCATGAGCTGGGGCATGCTGCGCAGGGCTGTGGAGCTGTGCCTGAGCTCGGGAGGGTGCATAAAGTTTGACCTCAAGGCGTGGGATGAGAACCTGCACATCGCCCTCACAGGCGCCAGCAACCGCAGAACCCTTGAGAACTTCGCAAGGGTGGCGGAGATGGTGGAGGAGCGCCCGTCGCCGCCGCTGCTGGTGGCGAGCACCCTGCTGATTCCCGGCTACGTGGATGTGCGTGAGGTTGAGATGCTCGCACGCTTCATCTCGGAGCTCAGCCCCGAGATACCCTATGCGCTGCTCGCCTTCCACCCCTGCTACATGATGGCTGACCTGCCGGCAACACCGGCATCCCTCGCTGAGGCATGTCTGCGGGTGGCTAAGCGCTACCTTAGCAACGTGCACCTGGGCAATGTTCACCTGCTCACCTGAGGTGATGGCATGGGGGAGAGCTACCTCACGGAGAAGCAGCTCAGGGTGCTGGAGCTGAGAGCGCAGGGCTACACCCAGCGGGAGATTGCAGAGATGCTGGGCACCACCAGAGAGAACGTTTGCATCCTTGAGAGCAGGGCAAAGCGCAACGTTGAGAAGGCGAGGCGCACCCTCATAGCCTTTGAGAGCCTGTCCCCGGTGAGGGTGGTGATAGAGGAGGGGGAGAGCATATTCTCGGCGCCCCACAGAATTCTCAGGCAGGCGGACATGCACGGGATAAAGGTGGTGCACACCCGCACTTCCCTGGTGAGCCTGCTGCGCAGGTTTGCGGGCAGAGCGCTGCAGGGCAACACCTTCATCTCCAAGGTTGAGGTGCTGGTGCTGAGGAGCGGCAAGGTGCTGGTCAGGGTTTAGGGCGGAGAAGCTCAAAGGCTATGATGGTGACAAACTCACCCTCCTCCATCCTGCCGTAGATTCTGCGGAGCACCCTGAGGAGCTCCTCACGGCTCAGAAACCCATCTCTCCTGGCGTCTTCGTCGGTTAGCTCCGAGATGCGCTTGACCATGCTCCACACCACCTTAGCCCTGGCAAAGGGTCTGCGGTTGACGGTGAGCTCCACCACCTCCCCCCTTTCGTATCTGCGCCTGCCCCTCCTGACAGTGGTGCGCTTGCTGCCGCTGAGTATGGGTGCAACGTACTCAGGATTGAAGTTTATTCTCCTCATACCACTCCCACACCTTTCTCATGGCTCTGGTGAGCACGCCGAAGCTCCCCCCGAGCTCCGTCCAGCTCCTGTGCTGCAGGCACTTGGCTATCGCGATAAGCTCCTCCTCCCGGCTCAGCTCTGCCCTGCTCGCCCTTGAGAAGTGGTAGCGCATCAGCGGCTTAGCTATGTCGCCTATGCTCTCGTAGTAGCTGAGGTTTGAGAAGTACTTCTCAAGCCTGCTTTTTGCAACGCTGTTTAAGCCCGGCTCGGGCACGGGAGCGTCGCGCTTCGGAGTGAGAAGCAGCCTGGCAACTTCTGTGCTGAGGTCGCGGAGCTCGTCAGCTAAGTACTCCACCACCCTCGCTACAAAGAGGGCGTTTATCTCCTCCACCCGCCTCTCCACCATGCTGCTCAGAGGCTTGAGCACCACTAAGGTGTGCTCGCCAGAGACCTCGTTCCTCTGGGCGGTGATGTGCACGGGTGTGAAGCCGTTCCTGAGCCAGAAGCGCAACAGCTCCTCACTCACACCGAAGCAGGCGGCTATGTAGGTGTAGCCCTGCTCTCTCGCCCAGCCCTCAAGCTCCCGCAGCGCAAAGCTGCCCACGCCCATGCGCATGGCTCCGGGATGGGTGGCTATCCTCACTATGCGGAGCCCCCTGAAGCGGGGGAATTCATGGTCGCAGTAGTGCTTGAGTATCACGTCAGGCACGATCTGCCCCCTGGGACGGTACCCCTGAGCCATCTCCCTGATGAGCTCCTCGCTTAGCCCGCCCTCCTCAGCCACATGCAGGGATGCCACGGTCTTGCCGTTAACGCTTACCCTGAAGGCGAAGTGCTTAGGCATGTCGCCCAGTATCAGCACGTCCGAGGGTTTGTTGCGGTAGTGGGCCAGGATGTATATGCCGAAGAACTCCCGCAGCAGCCGCTCGTCTGAGTACAGCCTGTCACGCTCAATCCGCTGGAAGCTGAGCCTCCCATCACGGATTGCCTCCATGTCCCTCTCCTCCAGCTCCGCAGGTTTTGCGTCCAGCAGTAGCACGTCGTACAGCCAGGCTTCTATGGGGTCGTTCGCAGCGTAGCGCACAGGCTCGGTGAGCTCAAGCTTCCTGAGCTCGTACTCGCCGGCTGCCTCAAAGCGCCTGAGGAAGCGGATGCTGAAGCCCCTGCCGGCGCCCTCGTAGCCGTGGAGGGTGGTTGAGAATATAATGTGCCCAGCCCCGCTGTTTGCAAGCTCCAAGAGCACCTCCACGGCAAGGGCTGCAGCCTCGTCCACGATTATTATGTCTGCTCTATCCTTCTCAGCCACAGCTCTCGCCGGTACGGCGTACTCCACGTGAGCATACCTGCTGGTTAGCAGCGTGTAGAGCTCGCCCTTCTTCTTCATGAAGAAGCTGCTCATCCCCTGCCTGAGCATGGCTTTCTTCAGGAACTGGAAGTAGGTCTGCACCGCCTGGGGCGTTGGCGCCACAACAAGCACACGCACCGCCCGCTTCAGCCTGCGGTTTAGAACAGAGACCAGATAGGGGGTGAGGATGCCCAGCAGCGCTGTCTTGCCCCTGCCCCTGTCGGCGGTTATCACGGCAGCCTTTCTTCTGCCCTCGGGGAAGTCTTCAAAGCTCCTGAGCACGTCCACCTGCCCCTGGGTGGCGCAGAGCCTGTAGAGCTTCTTTTTGATGCTGCTGCCCTCCGGGAGCCTGATGGTGTTCTCTGCAGGCACAGCTCTGAGCTCAAATCCCCTGAGCAGCTCCCCGGTGTCGCATCTGTAAATTATTATCCCTTCTGCCTGCAGGGTTTTCTGGATGAACCTGCGGTAGAAGCGGGGCACCACCTGAGCCTGCGCCTCCCCGGCTAAGTCCCGGTGCAGCCAGGAGCTCATGCTGTGCCACGCCTCCGGCGGTGGCGAGAGCAGAAGCACCATCCCGCCGCCTTCCACCGTTTCCACCGCCACCCCCAGGTCGTTGGGGTTGAAGCCGGAGGTTAGGTCAATGAGGAGGGCTTCGTGGGTCTCGCCGAGCACGCTGTGAGCCTGGCTGAAGTCCACGGCTGTGCCGCCGAAGCGCTCGGTGGCGGTGCGCAGAAATTCTTCCCTGCCCATCAGGAGGAGTCCGCTCTTCCCCCCGGTGAGCTTCCTCCAGGCTTTCAGAACCTGCTCTGCAGTGCGCAGGAGGGCAGACATCCGGGAGTCGCACAGGAGCACCGCAAACCTGTGGCGGTTGTGCAAGGATGTCATTGCCGCCTTTCTGACCTCCGATAGCAGAGCTCTGGCAGACATCTGCACCCCTCCTCTTCAGCCTCAGGTAACGACGCCAATCAGCTGCTCAGCGCACCCTGCCGCCCTGATAGCTGCCGCTGTACAGGGGCGCCTCTGAGCCCAGCCTGGCGAAGACTACCTGGGCAATTCTGGCACCTCTTTCAAGCACAAACTCAAAGCTGCCCTCGTTCTTAACGCCCACCGTCAGCACACCTCTGTAGCCGGGGTCTATGACCGCAGTTCGCAGGGTTACGCCACACCTGAACAGGGTGGAGCGCTGCAGCATGAACGCCACCAGGTCGGAGGGCATGTTGAGCTTCTCAAGGGTGGTGCAGAGGTAGTACTTGCCGGGCTTGAGCAGGTACCTGCCCTGCTCCGGCTCAATTTCCCGCACCTCAGGGGTGCGCTTCTCCTTCACCAGCAGGGCAGAGGGTGAGGTGATGTCGTAGAGCCTGTCTATGCGGAAGTCAACACCCGCACCCTGCAGGTTTTCTTCGGCAAGGTTCTCTATGAGGTTGCGCTCTCTCACGAGCTGCAGTATCTCCTCCCTGCTCAGATACATCCCGCCAGCCTCAGGCGAACATGAGCTCCGGTGATACCCTGCCGGTCTCCCTTACCAGCACCCTGCCGATGGCTCTCCTGAAGTCCCCCATCTCCACCAGCGTTCTCCCGTCTCTTATGGCGAACATCCCCGCCTCGGTGCAGATTGCCCTGATGTCGGCACCTGAAGCACCCTCGGTAAGACTGGCAAGCTCCTCAAGATTCACATCCTCAGCCAGGTTCATCCTGCGGGTGTGTATCCTGAATATCTGCGCCCTGCCCTGGGCATCTGGCAGCGGCACCTCTATCAGGCGGTCAAATCTGCCAGGACGCAGCAGAGCGGGGTCCAGGATGTCGGGGCGGTTGGTGGCGGCGAGGATGCGCACGTCTCCGCGGGCGTCAAAGCCGTCCATTTCGGCAAGTAGCTGCATGAGGGTGCGCTGAACCTCACGCTCACCGCTGGTGTGGGCGTCGCTGCGCCTCGCGGCGATGGCGTCTATCTCGTCTATGAACACTATGCTGGGTGCCTTTTCTCTGGCGAGCTCAAAGAGCTCCCTCACCATCCTCGCACCCTCACCGATGTACTTCCTGACGAGCTCGGAGCCGATGAGCTTTATGAATACGGAGTTGGTCTCCTTTGCCACAGCCCTGGCTATGAGCGTCTTCCCCGTGCCGGGCGGACCGTAGAGCAGCACACCTTTGGGCGGGTCTATGCCCACCTTCTCAAACACCTCGGGCTTGAGGAGGGGCAGCTCAACCGTCTCCCTCACTTCCCTGAGCTGCGCATCCAGCCCGCCTATGTCGGCGTAGCTCTCCCGTGGCTTCTCCACTATCTCCATGGCGAGCACAGCGGGGTCTCTCTCAGCAGGCAGCACGTCCACTACAGCAAGACTCTGCTGGTTCATCACCACCCTTGCCCCGGGCTTGAGCCTGCTGGTGTCAACGAACTGGGAGGTGTTCACCAGAAAGGTGGGACCGGAGCTGCTCTTTACCACAACCTTCTGGTCGTCAACCACCTCCACCACCGTGCCGACTAAGAGAGGCATGGTGCGCATGCGGTTGAGCTCGGAGCGCAGCCTGCGTATCTCACGCTCCATCTGGATGCACTCGTCCTCAAGGGCACGCTTGCGCTCTTCAAGCCACTTCATCCTCTGAATCTGGCTGCTCTTTATGCGGTTGTTCTCGTTCCTGAGCTGTATGCACTCGCGCTCCAGCTCTCTAAGCCTGTTCAGCAGGTACTTGGTGACCTCCTCTTCCTTATCTCCTACTGCCTCCGCCTCCTCAGCTTCTGCTTCTGCAATCTTCTCCTTCATCAGTAATAAGCTTGGGAGAGGGCAGTTAAATACCTATCGGTTGCATGCACGCTGCCTCTACCAGCGCTGAAAGTTTGCAAAAGGAGCTAAAAGTGCAGCATGTTTCGCAACCTTCTATGAGCCCTGCGAGGGTTGTTCAGAGGACGCCTCCAGGCAGAAGCGTGGAACTTCAGGATGAAGGGATGTTATGTGGTGCGCTGTGCACTGCCGGGGGTTGGCGGCTTATGGTTGGGAATCGGGTTTGAGAGACCGGGGGCTTAGTCTGCAAGCACGACCCTCCGGGACAGACGGAGAGCTGAGGTGCCAAGCCGAAATGTGCTGCGTGCTTAACATCTCCGAGAACGCGCATCCCGTGTCGTCACACCCTGCATGCTACCCGCTGCCGTTCAGCAGGGCATCAAGCTTCTCCCTGAGCTGCTCCTTTTTTATCACCCCTATCATGCCATCAACCAGCTCTCCGCGGTGGAATATTGCGATGGTGGGCACCGACATTATCTCGTACTCCTCTGCCAGCTCCTCATGCTCATCCACGTCCACCTTGACGAACTTCACCCTGCCGCGGTACTCGCTCTCCAGCTCCTCCAGCATCTCAGACACCACATAGCAGGGGGGACACCACTCCGCATAGAAGTCCACCACCACGGGAACCTCACTCTTGAGCACTTCCTTCTCAAAATCCATCCGCCTCACCTCAGAAGCTCAGAACAAAATCGCTTACCATTACCACATCCCTGTAGAAGCTCTCCGGGTCAGCCACCTTCACCCCCTCCACCAGCTCCTCGTCTTTGAATCCGAAGAGCTCCTTGTTCAGGGGACACGCAAGAAGCAGCGCACCCTCCATCTCCAGCATGGTGAGCATGTCCTCCGGAGTGGGCAGAGCCAGCTCCTCCATCCTGCGCATCATCTCCCGCTGCACCTCCTCACTCTGGTCAGGCAGGCACTTCAGCTCTCCTATCTTCTCCCTGTGAACCACGTTAATACCCCTTGAGCCAAAGAAAACCGTAACCTCAGCTCCAGAACGAAGCAGGCTGAGCGCCGTCATCAGCCCGTTAAAGACCTGGCACAGCTCATCGCTGAATATCAGCACCGTAACCCTCTTCACACCATCACCCCTTTAAAAACTTTCCCCCAGCCTACATAAATCTTTTGCAGCCTCAACCTTTATATAACATCAGCGATATATAAACTTAGGCAGGGTGAGTAAAGTGAAAGGCTGGCAGACCTTTGCTGTGCTTGTGCTGAGTCTTGCGCTTCTGCCTCAGGCAGGTGCCGAGTACATAGTCCACTACAGCTCCGGCGGCTACGAGCCGCCCTTTGTGGAGGGTGTGAACATCCACACCCCCACCTCAGCCCTTCAGATAATAAAGGTGAGAAACTTAGAGAGGGTCAGATTTTATGCCGGAGATGAGGCGCTTACAGCGGCGCTCGCGGCGATGGATTATCCAGTGCCTCCCGGGAGTGTTGCCACGCTGAACACCTTAGAGCTGGACGGTGACCCCTACAGCGTGGCTGCCGAGAAAGCCTACCGCAAGTACCGCAGGCTTCACTACCCCAGAGCCGTCGCGGTTGTGAGGGGTGACCTTGCGGTGGATGCACTCCCCCTCATAGCCTACGCAAGGCTAAACCGCATGCCCGTGCTGCTGACGGAGCAGGACTCCCTTCCCGCCGCAACCCTTGAAACCCTGCAGAGACTCAAACCCTCAAAAATCCTGCTCGTGGGTGGAGAAGAGGCGGTCTCACCTGCGGTGGAGCAGCAGCTGAGCGAAATTGCACCGGTTGAGCGCATCGGAGGCACCACCCGCTACGAGACCGCGGTTATGCTTGCCAGCCTCGTGGAGGAGCCCAGGGTTATAGTTGTCACCGACGGCAGGAAGCCGAGCGCCGATGCCGCCTTCCTCGCCTGGGCATACAGGGCGCCGGTGGTTTACGTCACAGGCGAAGAGATACCTGAAGCCACCGCCGGTTACATAAGAAACAACAGCGTCGCCGGCACGAAGGCTGTGAAGCTCGTGCTTGCAGGCGTGAACCGCTCGCTTGTTCAGCAGCTTGCCGGGCTCATAGTCTCCCCGTACCTGAGCGGCGAGCTGGTGCTCAGGGCACGCAACCTTGATGATGAGCGCCTTTACGTTGAGTTAAGGGCGGGGCTCGGTTACAGGG
>JALSIP010000025.1 GCA_026989875.1 archaeon | reverse complement strand
TGGGAGAGGATAAAGGAGAAGCTGCTGAAGAGGTAGCGGGGTAAGATTTATATATGACGATATTACGATGTATCATCATGCAGCTTGGTGACAGGGACAGGGACGCTCTGAGGGCATGCCTCAAGGGTGGCGTTAGGATACACCTGTACTTAGATGGCAGTGAGAACAGCAGACAGGCTGAAGAGCTTTTCAGCCATCTATGTGAAGAGTTTGAGGCGCTTCACTTAGTGAAGCACGAGGGTGGACAGGAGTTCCTGCCGGCACTCAGCATAGAGGGCGAGAAACACCACAGCAACGTGGTTTATCACGGCATACCCGCAGAGCACGAGCTGAGCACGCTGGTTGAGTGGCTCTGCATTGCCTCAGGCAGCGGACAGGCACCCGGGGAAGCCGCTATCAGAGCCCTTGAAGAGCTTGACAGCGAAGTTGAGGTGGTGCTGGTGCTCACGCCCTTCTGCCCAACCTGCACAGGAGTGGCAAAGAACATCATCCGCCTCGGCATGGCATGCGAGAAGCTCAGGGTGAGCATAATAGACGTGGCGATGTTTCCAGAGGCGAGAGAGCGCTACCCCTCCCTCTCGGTGCCCAAGCTCTTCATAGGCAGCAGAACCCTCACAGGCGCGAGAGGCGCTGACGAAGCCTCCGTGCTGGAGCTGATAAAGGAGGTGAGTTAGATGAAGATAGGCGTGATTCTGAACTCAAACGACCCCGAGACCGCCTGGAATGCGGTGAGGTTTGCCCTGACAGCGGTGCTGGACGGGCATGAGGTGAAGCTGTTCCTCATGGGACCTGGGGTGGAGGTTGAGGACATCACCCACGAGCAGTTCAATGCCGCCGCCGTGCTGAAGGACTACCTGGATGCGGGGGGTAAGGTGCTGGTGTGCGGCAGCTGCCTTGACGCCAGGTCAAGGAGCACCGAGCTGGGCAGGAACATAATGAACGACCTGGTTGAGATGGTGGTTGAGAGCGACAGGGTGGTAACCTTCGGCTGAGCTTAAGGTTTATATACCCCAGCAAGCCATGGGTATGGTATGAAGTTCAGGGTAGGGCATGCCACCATCCACTACCTGAAGAAGCCCAGAGCAGAGCACGGCATCTTCGTGCAGGGGCTGCTGGGCGTGGGTCAGGTGGGGCTGATGGCGGGCAGGCAGATCATAGACTCGCTGAATGCAGAGAAGGTGGCAGACCTGTACTCCATCCACTTCCTCTACCCCAATGTCGCCCTTCCCGGGGTGGTTTACGAGGACAACAACTTAGTTGACCTGCACAAGGACGAAATTTACTATGCCGAGGAGCACGAGATGTTCATACTCACTGGCGTCTATCAGGGCACCTCACCGGAGACCTACTACCACTTAGCCCATGCCATACTGGAGTTCTGCGAGGAGGCAGGGGTTAAGGAGGTGTACACCCTGGGAGGCTACGGCACCGGCACCAAGGTGCAGGAGCCAAAAACCTATGGCGTGGCTGCAGACCCCGAGGTAATGGAGCTGCTGAGGAAGCACAGCATCCCGGTGCTTGAGGCGCAGAAGGGCACGCTGGGTGCAACGGGGCTGGCTGGAATACTGGTGCCCTTAGCCTCAAAGAACGGCTTCAGGAGCGTGTGCCTGCTCGCGGAGACCCACGGCACCTATCCTGACCCGAAGGCAAGCAAGTATGCGGTCAAAACTCTTGCAAGACTCTGCGGCATAGAGATTGAGACAAAGGAGCTGGATGAGCAGATTGAAGCCATGGAAAGGGAGTTTGCCAAGATGGAGGAGTACGCCAGGCAGATTGCAGAGATGTACAAGCAGCAGCCCAAGGGTGATGAGAGGCTCAGCTACATAGGGTAGGGCTGAAAATGAGCGTGGAGGAGCTTGTAAGGGTTATAGCAGACGAGTGCGGAAGGGATGAGGCTGAGATTCTGAGGCTGGTGGAGGAGAAGCAGAAGGAGCTGGGCGGGCTGATAACTCCAGAAGGCGCTGCCCACGTGGTGGCGAACGAGCTGGGGGTGAACCTGCTCTCCACCCTCTCACGCAGCGAGGACACCGAGATAGAGAAGCTGATACCCGGGATGAACAGGGTGAGCATAGTGGGCAGGATAACCAGAATATACGGGGTGAGGGAGTTCTCAAGAAACGACGGCAGCAGGGGCAGGGTGGGCTCGCTGGTGCTCGCAGACGCCACGGGCAGCATCAGGGTGGTCTTCTGGGGCAGGGACACCGAGAAGCTTCAGAAGCTGCAGGAGGGCATGGTGGTGCGCCTGCGCAACGCATACACCAAGGCAGACCTGAACGGCGAGCCCGAGGTGCACGTGGGGAGCAGCACCGTGGTGGTTGCCGAGCCCCCCGACGTTGACCCCGCGAGCTTTCCCGAGGCTGAGGTGGCTGAGAAGAGCATAGCCGAGCTCCAGGACGGAGACCAGAACGTCAACGTGCTCTGCAAGGTGCTCAGGGTTTACGAGCTCAGGGAGTTCAGGCGGGATGACGGCAGCACGGGCAGGGTGCTCAGCATGCGCGTTGCAGACAGCACAGGAAAAGCCAGGCTGGTGCTGTGGGGTGAGAACGCCTCCGTAGGTGCGGAGATATCCGAGGGCGACGTGCTCAGGGTGGTGAAGGGCTACGTGAAGCTCAGGATGGGCGAGAAGGAGCTGCACGTGGGCAGGTACGGCAAGGTGGTGCTCTGCCCGGAGGAGGCAGAGGCGCTGGCTGAGGTGAGCGAGAGGGTGGAGAGGAAGAGCATCGCCGAGCTCCAGGAGGGTGAGGAGGCTGAAGTCAGGGGGGCGCTGGTGAGCATAGGCGACGAGGTAAAGCTGTTTGACAGAGGAGACTCAAAGGGTGCTGTGGTTAATGCGGTAATTGACGACGGCACCGGCAACATACGTGCTGCCTTCTACGACAAGCTCGTTGAGACGCTGCTCAACCTGCCGCTTGAGAGGATTTTAGCACGGGAAGTTGAGGATGAGGAGTTTGAGGCGAGGAGGCAGGAGCTGCTGGGCAGGGAGGTGGTGGTGAGGGGCAGGGTGAGGAGGAGCGACTTCACAGGCAGAAACGAGCTCGTGGTAACCGACATAGACCTGCATCCTGACCCGAGGCAGGAGGCTGAGATGCTGCTGAAAAGGCTCAAGCAGATGAAAAGGGAGGAAGAGTGATGGATATAGAGGAGCTACCCGGTGTGGGTGCAGCAACCGCCGAGAAGCTCAGAGAGGCAGGATACAAGACGGTTGAGGCGATAGCGGTGGCGCATCCCGCTGAGCTCAAGGAGGCTGCGGGGCTGGGTGAGGGCACCGCCATAAAGGTGATAGCCGCCGCCAGAGACTCGCTGCAGATGGGCTTCATGACAGGCATTGAAGTGCTGGAGAAGCGCAAGACCATGCGGAAGATAAGCACCGGCAGCTCTGCCCTTGACGGGCTGCTGGGCGGCGGCATAGAGACACAGGCGATAACCGAGTTCTTCGGCGAGTTCGGCTCGGGTAAGACGCAGATATGCCACCAGCTCGTGGTGAATGTGCAGCTTCCTGAGGAGGAGGGCGGCCTGGGCAAGAACGCCCTGTACATAGACACCGAAAACACCTTCCGCCCCGAGAGGGTAATCCAGATGGCTGAGGCGAAGGGGCTGAAGCCCGAGGAGGCCTTAGAGAACATAGTGGTGGCGAGAGCCTACAACAGCGACCACCAGATGCTCTTGGTGGAGAAGGCTGAGGAGGTTATAAGGGAGAAGGGCATAGGGCTGGTGATAGTTGACTCGCTGACCTCCCACTTCAGGAGCGACTACACGGGCAGGGGAATGCTCTCGGACAGGCAGCAGAAGCTCAACAGGCACATGCATGCGCTGCAGCGGCTCAGCGACATCCACAACTTAGCTGTGGTGGTCACGAATCAGGTGATGATGCGCCCGGACTTCTTCTTTGGAGACCCCACCGCGCCCATAGGCGGGCACGTGGTGGCGCACGCCTCCACCTTCAGGGTTTACCTGAGGAAGTCAAAGGGCGGCAAGAGGGTGGCGAGGCTGATAGACTCTCCAAACCTGCCAGAGGGAGAGGCTATATTCACCGTCGTTAAGGAAGGAATCAAAGACTGATGAGGCTCAGAGCTGTTGCCATTGACATTGACGGCACGCTCACCGACGAGAAGCGCCGCCTTGAGCTTGAAGCCGTGGCAATGCTCAGAAGGCTTGAGTGGCTGAATGTTAAAGTCATCCTCGCCACAGGCAACGTGCTCTGCGTAACCGACACCATAAAAACCTTCATCGGCACCTCCGGACCCGTGATATGCGAGAACGGCGGCATAATTAAGGACGAAGAGCTGGGGGTGGTGCGCTATCTCGGCGACATACCCGAGGTCAGGAGAGCCTTCAACCACTTAGCTGCAAGGATGGAGGTTAAGCTGGTGCCCTACTCTGAGCTCAGAAAAACAGAGGTGGCGCTGCTGAGAGACGGGATAAGCGCAGAGCAGGTCAGGGAGGTGCTGAAGGACTTCAACGTGGAGGTGGTGGACACAAAGTTTGCCATCCACATAAAGTCCCCGGGGGTGAGCAAGGGCAGGGCGCTGGAGCAAATCGCAGAGCTCAGGGGGATTGAGCTGGAGGAGATAGCCGCCATAGGGGACAGCGAGAACGACAGGGACATGCTGGCAAAAGCTGGCTACGCCATCTCGGTGGGCGAGCAGGCGCTTGAGGATGTGGCAGACCTGGTCACCGCAGACCGCTACGGCGCGGGGGCTGTGCAGGCGCTCAGGCATCTGATTGAAATAAGTTTTTAAATGATAAATTATTAAGAATCTGTGCACCGGGTGTTGAGCATGGAGAAGCTGGAGCTCAGGTACAGGCAGGTGGACTCGTCGCTGGTTAAGAAGCTCAAGCAGATGCCTGGTGGCGAGGCGGTGGGAAGGTGCTATCAGTGCGGCACCTGCACGGCGTCATGCGTGGTCAACGCCATCTTGGACGACTTCAACCCGAGGAGGGTTATCAGGATGGCGGTGCTGGGCATGCGTGAGGTGCTGGAGAGTGTTGAGCCCTGGTACTGCGCCGTATGCTACATGTGCACGGAGCGCTGCCCGAGGGATGTTAAGCCGGTGAGCGTGCTCATGGCGGTGAAGAACCTCTCCTGCATTGAGGGCAGGGTGCCCCAGGCATTCAGGAACATCAACGAGAACATAGCCCGCATAGGGAGGCTGTTTGAGATTGACGACTTCACCAACTTCATGCGTGAAGACATGGGGCTCCCGCCCATTGAGCCGAGCGACACTGAAGAGGTGGCGAAGCTTATAGCCGGCACGGAGTTTGAGAGGGTTGTGAAGGGAGAGGCTGAGAATGAGTGAGTACCTCTACTTCCCGGGCTGCAACATACCCTACAGGGAGAACCAGTACGAGCTCTCTGCAAGGGCGGTGGCGAAAAAGCTGGGCGTAGAGCTCAGGGGTGCCAACTTTATATGCTGCGGGCTGAACATTGAGCCCATTGACGAGTTCGCCTCCCTGCTTTTTTCTGCCAGGAACATAGCCCTGGCAGAGGAGCAGGAGCTGCCCTTAGTGGCTCTCTGCAACGGCTGCTACAAGACCCTGAGGGTGGCTGACAGGAAGCTGAAGAAGGATGAGAGGCTCAGGGCGAGGGTGAACGAGAAGCTTGCAGAGATAGGCAGGGAGTACAGGGGCAGAAGCGAGGTCTACCACTTCTTAGATGTGGTGAGCTCCGAGCTCAAACCAGAGCACATCGTCAGAAAGGTTGAGCTCAGGGTTGCTCCCTTCACGGGCTGCCACTCCACCAGACCCTCGGAGTACGTTGGCTTCGGCGCCGAGGAGAAGCTGAGGGAGCTTATAAGGCTGTGTGGCGCAAAGGTGGTGCGCTACACCGACATGGACAAGTGCTGCGGTGCCCCGCTTCTCGCACTGGGTGAGGAGCTGGGCGTGAGCATAGCCAGGCAGAGGCTGCTCAGCATGAAGGCGAGGGGTGCCGAGGCTGCCGTAACCATGTGCCCCTTCTGCCAGGTGTCCTTGGACACGCTGCAGGTGAAGGCTGAGCAGGAGTTCGGAGAGAGGTACGGGATAGCGAGCATGTACATCACCCAGCTCATAGGCATAGCCCTCGGGTTGAAGCCCGAGGAGCTGGGGCTGGGTGAAAACAAGACAAAGCCGGAAGCCCTGCTGAAGGGCGCCCTGAGATGAGGAAGCTCTACTCCTACCTGGGGTTCGCCGTGGAGGTTGAGGTCGTCTCGGGAAGGGTGAGATGGGCGAGGGTTCTGGGAAGGTGCACGCGGGAGCTTCCCGAGCTGCCACCTCTGGAGCCCGAGCTTGAGAGCCTGACACCCTTTCAGCGTGCGGTTTGCCAGGCGGTCATGGGCATACCCGCCGGGAAGGTCGCCACCTACGCCGCGGTGGCGAGGGCTGCCGGCTATGCAGGTGCAGCGAGGGGTGTGGGCAGGGTGATGGCGTGCAACAGGGTGGCGGTGCTGGTGCCCTGCCACAGGGTGGTGAGGAGCGACCTGAGGCTGGGCGGCTATTCCGGCGGAGTGGAGCTGAAGCGCCAGCTCCTCATCGCCGAGGGGGTGAGGTTCTCTGGAGACAGGGTGAGCGGGGACTGCCTGGCTGGGCTGTAGCTCTATCCCAGCTTCGCACACTCACCCCGCACAGCCCTCCTGAAGTGCATGTGAGCCTCAAGCACCCTCTCCAGCTCCTCCCCGCTCCCGGGCTTGAGGGCGTAGGCTGCCTCCCCATGCGCACTGCCCGCCAGCTCCGCTGCTCTGCTGAGAGCCGCATCCCTGCCGCCAGCAGCGAAAGCCTCAAGCACTGGCAGCACCGCAGTCAGCCTGAGAGAAGCCACCGCAACGTCGCAGTGGGGCAGGGCGTAGCGGTTGGCGTTGAAGGCAATCGCCAGCCCGCCGGAGGTGCTCGCAGAACGCAGCATCTTCCAGTCTGTTATGCTGTCGCCGATGGCGGCGCACCTCTGCGGCTCTGCTCCATGCCTCTCAAGAAAGCGCCGCATCGCCACAACCTTGCGCTCCCCTCCCGTGACCTCCACCTCCTCAAGCATCCTGCCCAGCTCCGTGGCGGGCAGGTGCTTCAGGTAAAACTCGTCCAGCGTCTGGAGTATCTCTGAATCACGCATCTCCGGGTGGAGCCTCTCAACTATCACCCGCTCCATCTCCTCCACCAGCTCCAGCCCCTCAGCACCCGCAAACCTCTCAAGCTCCACCTCGGTGCACGCCACATTTTCTTCCTGAACTCCCAGCAGGCGGGCTATTCTGAGCGCGTGCTGCGAGTAGCTGGTTGAGATTATGTGCAGCCGCCAGCCATCCTCCCTGAGCCTCTGCAGCGTCTCTGCAGCGCCCGGCGTTAGCGCCGCCCTCTCAGAAACCCTGCGCACGTCCTCGGAGGTTATGCGGTGCAGCGCCAGAAAGGGTATTATCAGCCTCAGCGTGTCCCCGGGCTCATAACCCTGCCTGCCCTGCAGGGTGAGCAGGTCATCGTACCTGCTCAGAACCTCAAACACCTTCTTGCCATTCTCAATCAGACCCATCAGCTCATAGGCGTTGTCCTGCGGGGAAAGCGGTCCCTCCAGGTCAAAGCATGCCACGTGCATGCGCCTTACTATGCTGCGGGTTAAATTTAAATTCACCGCCACTCAGTTATTCAGATGCGCAGGGTGGCTGCGGTGCTGCTCGCACTCACGCTGATAATCAACCTGATGCTCTTCGCCTCGGGCAGGCTGGAGGTGCTGCACTTCTGGGCTGTGGTGCTGGCGGTGCTGCTGCTCACCCGGCTGCTGCGGGTGCTTCCCGGATAAACTTCACCTCGTTATCATGCGAATAGCTCAGAAAAGGTGTATCATCGTGAGCGACGAGCTCATACGTGTTCTGGAGGAGGCAATAGAAAGCGAGAGAGGGGCTCAGGAAAGGTACAGGAAAGCCATAGAAAAGGCGAGCGACCCTGAGACCAGGATATTCTTTGAGCAGCTTGTAAAAGACGAGGAGAGGCACGAGCAGCTTCTCAGGGACAGGCTGAAGACGCTGAAGTTTCTCAGGAGTTTCTGAGGGTGAGCATCAGCATAGCCAGCGCCACCACTGCTGTAAGCGCCAGCGAAGCCGCCATGCCGGAGGTGAGCCTTCTTCCCTTTCTCCTGGCTACAGCCACGGCGTGGGTGAAGAGCACCACCGAGGATGAGAAGGCTGTCATCACCAGGAGCACCTGCCACGCCGGGAGCAGGGAGAAGGCTTCCTTCCCCAGAATCTTCCAGGAGTTCAGGGTGTAGTAGAAGACCACTATGAACTCAATAAAGCCTGCCGCCACCTGGAGTGAGATGCTCTCCTGCTGCAGCTCCACCGTCTCCCTGCCGCGCTCAATCTCTATCCGCATGCCCACCACATCCAGGGCGTTCTTCACCTTCTGGTGCGCCAAGATGAAGTTCTCACGCTCGTAGAGCAGCGTCTCAAGCGCGTACCTGTGCCTCTCCATCCTCTCAGAAAACACCTCATCCTCTCCTGAAACCAGCCACCGCACCTCTCCGCTCAGCTCGTGCAGGTCCTCCTTGAGCATGCTCACCTTAGAGTTGACCCACTCCAGGTATCTTGCAAGCTCAATGTATATGGTGCAGAGCTCCTTAACCAGCCTCTCAAAGTCCTGCAGGGTTTCGCCTCTGGCATCAAGGAGCTTAGAGGAGTGCCTCTCGCACTTCCTGCGCTTCTCCCTCACACTCTCCAGCATGTCCATGAACAGCCCTGCCTCGCGCTCTATCTTCCTGTCCAGCAGGTCGGCGTAGATGAAGCGCATGAAGAACTCCTGTCCCGGCAGAGGCGAAAGCATCAGGTAGCTCTTCCTGTCGTTCTGCGCCTCCAGAAAGTAAAGCTCGCCCAGCGGAAGCTCGCTTCTCCGCCAGGCAATTCCTCCGTAGAGCTTCTCCACCTTCTCCCTCTCCTGGGACAGGAAGATTATGGTCTCGCCCAGCATCAGCGACAGCTCTGAGGAGGCGACATCCCTCACCCTGCCGAGCAGGTGAACGTGCTCCTCCGGGGAGTGCAGCACCAGTCTCAGCGCCACCGTTCGCCTGCGCACGTACAGGTAGAGCTCGGCGCCTCTGGTTTTGATAGCCTTCACCAGCATAACCCCCTTGTGCTCCTGCAGCATCTCTGTCTCCTGTCCCTTCATCTCCTGCAGGATGCGCCTCCAGCACCTGGCAATCTCTGCCTCATCCTCGCTCAGAAAGTAGAAGATGTGGATAAGAGCCTCCTCGCTCATGAGCTCAGATACACCCGCATGCATAAAAAACCTTAGGCACGCTTCCTGTAGAGCACCTCGCTGCCGTGCCTGATTTCCAGTATCCTGTGGTAGGGTATCCGCACCCTTCTTCCCGAGCGCTCAATCACGAAAAAGCCCTTCTCAAGCTCCCTTATCTCACCGCCCGAAATCACCGCCGTATCGCCCTCAGGCGTGCGGTGCACGTAGGTCACCTCAAGCTCCTCCAGCCTCTTCCCCGGATGCCAGCGATACAGGTCAAGCACCCTCTTTGCGCTCATCCTCCCTCAGCCTCTCCCAGGCTTCCACGTACTCCCTGACCATTCGCATGCTGAAGGACTCGGTAAGGCTCACCACCCCCGCAACCACCGGCACCAGCAGCAGCAGAGCCACCGCCAGGAAGCTCACCACTCCAGCACGCCAGTACAGCCATGCCAGAGCCAGACACAGCAGGGCAATCAGCAGGTACATGCCGGCAATAGAAGGGGCATAGACCCTCTGCCTGGGCAGCATCCTCTTCTCCCTGAGCCGGCGCCACCTGCTCTCCCAGCCCTCCCCCTCCTCAAGGAACACCGAGAGGTATGCCGCTATCCTGGTGGTGGACTCAAGCTGGGAGGCTATGAAAAACAGGGCAGGCACCACAACGCCAAAAGGCGCAAGCAGCACCCCGGCGCTTTCCCTGCTGAGACCGTAGCCCACGAGAGACACCGAAACCGCCACGCTTGCGGTGAATACTCCTGCCACCGTCTGCGAGTTCTGGTTTATCTCTGCCCTGAGGCTCTCGTATTCAGTCTCAGCAGGTACAGGCATCTCACCTTTAATCCTCACCGAACACCTCTTTCCAGCGCTCGTCAACGTAGCGCTGCAGCACGGCAATGTGCTCATCGCTCAGGTGCCTGAAGCGCTTCTGCATCCGCAGGTACTCCTTCACCGGGCGCTTCACCGTTGGTTTGTAGGTCACTCTCGCTTTCCCGTGCTCTATCTCGTAGAGTATCCACATGCCGCTGTCCACAGCCAAGCGAGCCACCTCAATGCTCTTCTCGCTGGCAATGCCCCAGCCGGGGGTGCATGAAGCGTGCACGTGCACGTAGGCTGGACCCTCAATGCTCAGCGCCTTCCTCACCTTCTCCATGTAGTCTAAGGGGAAAGCCACGCTTGCCGTGGCTACGTAGGGTATGCCGTGGGCAGCAGCGATGCGGGGCATGTCCTTCTTGAAGGTTCTGTTACCGAAGCTGACCCTGCCTGCGGGCGAGGTTGTTGTTGCAGCTCCGTAGGGGGTTGCTCCAGAGCGCTGGATGCCAGTGTTCATGTAGGCTTCATTATCGTAGCAGATGTAAACGAAGTCGTGCCCCCGCTCCAGGGCGCCGCTCAGCGCCTGGAAGCCTATGTCCACCGTGCCGCCATCTCCGCCAAAGGCTATGACCTTGATGCCCTTCTTGCCCAGCGCCCTGAGAGCCGCCTCCACGCCGCTCGCCACCGCGGCGGAGTTCTCAAAGGCGACGTGAATCCAGGGCACCCGCCAGGCAGTCTCCGGGTAGGGTGAGCTTATCACCTCCATGCACCCCGTGGCGTGGGTTACTATGACATTCCTCCCCGCCACCTTGAGTGCCAGCCTCATTGCTACGGTGCATCCGCAGCCCGCGCAGCCCCTGTGCCCGCTGGCAAACAGCTCCTCATCGCTGACCTCCTTCACGAGCTTCCTGAACTTGAAGCACCTGGTTGCAGCCAGGCTCGCGCCGCACACGTGGCGGCATCTCACGTAGCTCGGGATATCTGCAGCAACCTTCACAGCGCTTCCTCCTTCAAACCTGCCCACGCAACCTCCTCAACCTTCTCGCCTCGCAGCGCCCTCTCAGCGCGCTCAATCGCCTGGCGCACGTGCTCGGTGGTTATGTCCCTGCCGCCAAGCCCCGCAACGGTGCCGAGCACCCTTACATCAGAGCCGTAGAGCACGCTCTTCAGCTCAGTCATCAGCGCACCCTCGCCAAAGCCCACGGAAACGTCCTTCTCAATCACATTCACCACCTTAGCTTCAGAGAGCGCCCTTCTGACCGCCTCCTTCGGGAAAGGTCTGAAGAGCCGCAGCCTCAGCAGCCCCACATCAGCGCCGAGCATGTCTATGGTCTCCTTCACCGTACCCGCCACGGAGCCCATGGTCACCAGCACCACCTCGGCATCCTGCATGTTGTACTCCTCAAAGAGCCCGTAGCCCCTGCCGAAGATGCCGCGGAACTCCTCATCAGCCTGCTCCGCATGCCTGAGGGCATGCTCCATGGCAATCTCCTGCTGCTTCCTGCACTCCATGTAGTAGTTGGGGTCGCCCAAGGCGCCCATGGTCACCGGCTTCTCCGGGTCAAGCACGTGGGGCAGACGGAGCTCGGGCAGGTACTCTGCCACCTGCTCCTTATCCGGCACCTCCACGGGCTCAACGGTGTGGGTGAGCACGAAGCCGTCCATGCACACCATCACCGGCAGGAGCACGTCCTCATGCTCCGCGATGCGGTAAGCCTGAATCACGCTGTCCAGCGCCTCCTGGGCGGTCTCCACGTATATCTGCACCCATCCCGAGTCCCTCTCAGCTATGGAATCGCTCTGGTCGTTCCAGATGTTTATGGGTGCGCTCAGAGCACGGTTGGCGTTCACCATCACTATGGGCAGGCGCATTCCAGAGGCTATCCAGAGCACCTCATGCATCAGCGCCAGACCCTGTGAGGCGGTGGCTGTGAAGGTTCTCGCCCCCGTGGCGCTGGCGCCTATGCAGGCGCTCATCGCGGAGTGCTCGCTCTCCACCATTATGTACTCTGCATCAAACTCGCCGTTCGCCAGCATCTCGGCTATGTCCTCAACTATGTGGGTCTGCGGGGTTATGGGGTAGGCTGCCACCACCTTCACATCGCACAGCCTCACCGCCTCTGCCACAGCCCTTGAGCCGTGCATCACATCCCTGCGGGGCATCACTTCTCCTCCAGCACCATCTCTATCGCCTCAGTCGGGCATTCATTCGCACAGATACCGCATCCCTTGCAGTAGTCCAGGTCAACCTGATACTCGCCGCCCTCCTTTCTGGAAATGCACGCTTCAGGGCAGAATATCCAGCAGCTCCCGCAGTCTATGCAGCGCTCGTTGTTCACAACTGGCTTGAAAACCCTCCACCCGCCAGTTTTGTTGCGCTCGGAGCTACCTGGTTCGGTGATGCAGGCAGCAATGTTAACCTTCATAGCTTCGCCTCCATCTCCTCATACGCCACCTCAACCGCACGCACGTTACGCTCTGCCAGCTTCTCCGGAAAGCGCCTCCGCACTGCCTTCACAACAGACTCCAGGCTCACCTCCTTCGTGAGTGCGGCAAAGGCGCCTATCATGGCGGTATTGACTATGGGCACGCCGAGCACGTCTAAGGCAATTCTGGTTGCGTTTATGGTGTGCACCTCAGCATCGGTGCCGAGCTCTATGCTGCTCTTCTCGGTGTTTATCAGCGCCTTCCCGGAGCTCTTTAAGCCCTGCGCCACGTCTATGACCTCAAGCAGCGACGGGTCCTGAACCACTATGTAGTCCGGCTCATAAATCTGGCTTCTCAGCCTTATAAACCGGTCGCTGATTCTGGCAAAGGCTGTGACTGGGGCACCTCTGCGCTCTGTTCCAAAGCTCGGGAACGCCTGGGAGTACTTGCCATCAAAGAAGGCTGCCATGGCGAGCAGGTCTGCTGCGGTGACGGCACCCTGCCCTCCGCGACCGTGGAAGCGTATCTCCTTCATTGGGAGCTCACCTCCCTGAGCAGGGGCATGTTGGTCACGTAGCAGTACAGCGTTCCTGCAGTAGCTCGCAGCTCTTCAGGAGTTCTGACAAACACTGGCACCGGACGCCAGTTCTCATCACGCATGGCGGCGATTGCCCCGTCTATTCTGCCAGACTGCAGCGCATGCAACAGCAGCGCCGTAACAGCTCCGCCATCCTGCCAGTGGCTGAGCTGCGCCTTCTCTGTAGCTCTGACGGCAAACACATCTATGTACCTTCCAAGAGAGTCGCTCTTCACCTCCACCTCCTTCTCCAGCTCCTCAGCCATCAGCATGCTCGGCAGGGAGGTGCGGGGGCATGCCAAGTAAGCCTTCTCCAGCACAGCATCCCCCGCCACGCCCTGCTTCAGCCTGGGTCGCTCCTCAACCATCTCCAGCACATCCCCGGCCACCGCCACGCAGGTGCCGCAGGCTATGCACATCCCCGCATCTATAACATGCCTCTCCAGGTCATTAAAGCTCCTGCCCTTAGACTCCTCAACTATGCGGCTGAGCTCCCTCTCGCCCATGGTGGCGATGTGCCTCGCGGGATATCCCTCCTTTGCCCTGCGCTCCGCCTCGGCGAGGTTCTCGTCCCGCTTCTCCCTGGTGAGCTTCACCACAAGCTTCGTGCCCGGCTTCACCTCGCTTATGTGCCTGACCTCAACGTAGCCCTCCTGCTCCGCAGCCCTGAGAAGCTCCATGCCCTGCCTGGTGCGCACTATCACCGTGCTGTAGCCAGGGGGTGTGCCAACGGCACCCACGCTCAGATCTGCAAGCTCGGCTGAGAAGTCCAGACAGACCTCGCAGGCAGCACGCACGTAGGGCTTGGTTTCGGGAAGCGGGATTTCCTGCAGCACCTCACCTCCACGGTAGAGCAGCATTTTCCCCTTCTTTATGTCAAACTTGTCCACGTCGCTCAGCTTTATGCCGTAGTCGTCCTCAACCAGCGCACGGAGGCAGGTGTACGCCCAGTTCTCCCTGCAGAACAGCCCTATCGCAAGCTCCACGCTGTGCATCCAGCTCTGCTCCATCTCGGAACTGAAGAGCTGCAGCTTGCGCAGCGCCTGCAGCTGACAGGGTAAGCCAACATAGGCAAGCTTCATCTCTCCACCTCTACGACATCTGCACAATAACATTCATCACGATTTTTCATTATAAATATTTCGCTCACCTCGCCAGTCTGATGCAGGCTCTTGCAACGTCCCTGGCGGTGACCATCCCCACTATCTCGCCGTTCTGCATCACCGGCAGGCGCCGGATGTTGTTGGCATCTATTATCTCAGAAGCCTTCTCAACGCTTGCCTCGGCGTCTATGGTGAACCTGAGCTCTGTCATGACCTCTGAGGCTTTAACTCTGGCGGGGTCCACGTCTTCGGCGACCACCTTTGTGAGTATGTCCCTCTCCGTGAGCATTCCGTAGCGAAGCGGCGCAAGCTCCACCAGCACAGAGCCTATCTTCTTCCTTGCCATAATCTCCGCCACTTCCTTCACACTCGTATCAGGCTTCACCACGGTTATTGAGTGCATTATCTCCCTGACCTTCATCTCCACACCCGCCATAAAATTTTGCGGTCGGTATATTAATGTTTGTGGACGAGGTGCACCAGACCAGAGATGCGGTATGGATGTTGAAGGTTTCGCTCGCAGGAGACTGCTCAGGGGTGAGCCTGAGGGAGAGGTGGTAAGGGCAGTTGCCAGGCACGTGAGGGCGCTGAAGAGCTGGGATGCAGGCACAGCGAAGGCTTTTGCGCGTGCTGTGGTGAGGGACACCGTTCAGGCGCTTGCAAGCCAGCGTGCCGGAGGGCTGGCTGGAGAGCTGCTGAGGTATCCCAGGGCGGGAGTGGGAATGGGCGAGTTTGGTGTGGGCTCCCGGGGTGAGGGAGACTTTTTTGTGCACAGGCTGCTGGGAAGGCTGGCAGAGGGCGGTGCCCTGCCCGCAAGGGAGCTGGACGACGCGGGAGCTGTGAGGGCAGGCTCCGGCTACCTTGCCATCGCTGTGGATGGCATGCACTCACGCCTGAGTGAGTTTCCCTTCCTGGCTGGCTTTCACTGCACAAGGGCGGCGCTAAGGGATGTCTGCGTGGTCGGCTTCAAGCCAGCCGCCACCTTTGCAGACCTCCACTTGGCTGACGACGGGGACGTGGGCAAGCTTTTTGACTTCACCGCAGGTGCAGCCTGCGCCGGCGAGCTCTGCTCCGCTCCGCTGGTGGCGGGCAGCACCCTCAGAATAGGCGGGGACATGGTGCTGGGAGAGCGGCTGGTGGGGTGTGCGGGTGCTGCGGGGTTCTCGGAAGAGCCGCCCAAGCTCAGGAGGCATGCGAGGGAGGGTGATGTGCTGCTCATGAGCACGGGCAGGGGAGGTGGTACTGTATCAACCATAGCCATATACCACGGCTGGCAGGAGGTGGTGCTGCAGACCCTGAACGTGGAGTTCATGCACGCCTGCGAGCTGCTGAGGGGCTCGGAGGTGATGGAGAAGGTGCACGCCATGACAGACGTTACAAACGGCGGCATCAGGGGGGATGCCCACGAGATTGCGGGTGCCTCAAAAACCAAGCTGGTGCTGGATGAGGAGGCAATATACCGTGCAATTGACAGTAAGGTGCTGGAGATGCTGCAGGAGCTGGAGATAGACCCCCTCGGTATAAGCGTTGACTCCCTGCTGCTCTCTGTGCCGGAGGAGCACGCTGAGCAGGTGAGAAAGCTGCTCTCTGAAGCAACGGAGATGCACGTGGTGGGCAGGGTGGAGAGGGGAAGGGGGGTGTACTTAGAGGGCAGGAGCATGCGCAGGCTTGAGCCACGCTTCAGGGAGGCTGCCTACACCGAGGTCAAGCGCGCGGTGGGTGAGGAGGCTCCGGGGGAGGCAGAAAAGCTCAGGCGCAGAATTGAAAGCGCCTGGAAGCAGGCACTTGAGAAGAAGAGGATGGTAATGAAGTACATAAAGGAGGCTGGTGCATGAAGAAGGGTAGCGTTAAGGTGAAGCGCGGTCTTGCGCAGATGCTGAAGGGTGGAGTAATTATGGACGTCACCAATGCCGAGCAGGCTGGCATAGCCGAGGATGCTGGGGCGGTGGCTGTGATGGCGCTGGAGAAGGTGCCCGCAGACATCCGCAGCGCCGGCGGCGTGGCGAGGATGGCAGACCCCGCGAAGATTCAGGAGATTATGGATGCGGTGAGCATCCCGGTGATGGCGAAGGTGAGAATAGGACACTTCGCGGAGGCGCAGATTCTTGAGGCGCTGGGCGTGGATTTCATAGACGAGAGCGAGGTGCTCACGCCAGCGGACGAGCATAACCACATTGACAAGCACCGCTTCAAGGTGCCCTTCGTGTGCGGCGCTCGCAACCTCGGAGAGGCGCTGCGCAGGATTGCCGAGGGCGCGGCTATGATAAGAACCAAGGGCGAGGCAGGAAGCGGGAACATCGTTGAGGCAGTCAGGCACATGCGCCTGGTTATGGGTGAGATTCGCAGGCTTAAGGGCATGCGGGAGGATGAGCTTTACTACGCCGCCAAGGAGCTTCAGGCACCGCTGGAGCTGGTGCGGGAGGTGGCAAGGCTGGGGCGCCTGCCGGTGGTGAACTTTGCCGCAGGCGGAATAGCAACTCCTGCTGACGCCTCGCTGATGATGCAGCTGGGCGCGGATGGCATATTCGTGGGCTCGGGGATATTCAAGTCCTCTGATCCGGAGGCGAGGGCTCGTGCCATAGTTGAGGCAACAACTCACTACGACGACTTTGAGCTGCTCGCCGAGATTTCCAAGGGAATAGGCGAGCCCATGAAGGGCATAGACGTGAGGCAGCTCAGCGAGAAGGAGCTGCTGCAGGTGAGAGGCGTATAGAAGGTGTGAGAGGTTGAGAGGCGAGCTTGCGGTGGCTGCAGCGCTGGTGCTGGGTGTGCTGCTCGGCTATGGCGCTGCCGTGCTCACAGGCGGGCAGGAGAGGGGCGTAGCTGAAGGGCAGAGCATGGAGCAGCTCGGCAGCATGGCTGTGAGCTACCTGAGCGATAACCTGCTCAAGCAGGGGCTGAGCGCCAGTGCGATCAACGTCTCACCCTACGGCAGCTACCTGTACCGGGTGGATGTGCAGATAACCAGGGGCGATAGCGTGCTGCAGGTGGTGCCGGTGTACATCACCAAGGACGGCGAACTCCTGGCACTGCAGGTGCTGAACCTCTCGCAGCCGCTGCATCAGGAGATGCAGAGGGTTGAGGTGAGCCAGGACGACGACCCGGCGATTGGTCCGGAGGATGCGCCCGTGGTGCTGGTGGACTTCTCGGACTACCAGTGCCCCTACTGCAGGAAGTTTGCGCTGGAGACGCTGCCCGTGCTGCTTGAGAGGTTTAAGGGGAAAATCAGGTACGTTTACCGAGACTTCCCGCTGGAGAGCATCCACCCCTATGCCCTGAAGGCGGCGGAGGCGGCGAACTGTGCTGGCGAGCAGGGCAGGTACTTTGACTACCACGACCTGCTCTTTGAGAGGCAGAGTGAGTGGAGCAGCGGGGTAAATGAAAGCTTCCTCAGGTATGCGGAAGAGCTGGGGCTGGACTTGGCTGCCTTCAGGGAGTGCCTTGAGTCAGGGAGGTACGAGCAGGAGGTTAGAAAGGACCTGCAGGATGGCATGAGAGCGGGGGTGAGGAGCACGCCCACGCTGTTCATAAACGGCATTCCCGTGGAGGGTGCGCAGCCGGTAGAGGTGTACGAGAGCATAATACAGGAGGAGCTGGAGAGATGAGGGTGGGTGTGCTTGCGCTGCAGGGGGATGTGGAGGAGCACCTCACAGCCATGCGCAGGGCGCTGGGGCGCAGGGGTGAGGTTGTGCAGGTGAAGCGGGCGGAGCAGGTGCACGGGCTGAAGGCGCTGGTTATTCCTGGCGGGGAGAGCACCACCATAGGGAAGCTGATGCAGAAGTACGGCATTGACCGGGCGGTTCTCGCAGAGCCGGAGCTGGCAATCCTGGGCACCTGCGCGGGTGCGATAATGCTGGCGGAGAGAATTGAGGGGTACGAGCAGTTCTCGCTGGGGCTTATGAGCATATCGGTGGCGAGAAATGCCTTCGGAAGGCAGAGGGAGAGCTTTGAGGCTGAGCTGCACATTGAGGTGCTGGGGAAGAAGCCCTTCCCCGGGGTGTTCATCAGGGCGCCGGTGATAACCGAAGTGCGGGGCAGCGCAGAGGTGCTGGCAGAGCTGGAGGGGAAGGTGGTGCTGGTGAGGCAGGGAAGATATTTAGCCTGCGCCTTCCATCCAGAGCTGACCCCGGACAGAAGACTGCACCGCTACTTCTTAGAGGAGGTGGCGGGGGCTTAGCCCTTCCAGAGGGGGGATATCCGCCTGAGCTTCCCCACCACCTCTGGAAGCTTTGCCAGCACATACTCAATCTCGCGCCTGGTGGTCTCCCTGCCCAGGGTGAATATCGCCGAGCACTGGGCAAGCTCGGCGGGGTAGCCCATGGCTAAGAGCACCGGCGATGCCCTGAGCACCTGGGAGATGCAGGCGGTGCCGTTGCCGGCATAGATGCCCTCAAAGCTGAGCGCCAGCATGAGTGCCTCGCCGTCCACGCCCTCCACGATGAAGCTCGCATGGTTTGGCAGGCGCTTCTCCGCATGCCCTGTGAGCTCCACACCCTCAATCTCCAGCACGCCCTCTATCAGCTTGTCCCTGAGCCAGCACAGCCTCTCCACACGCTCAAGCGCCCCCCTGGCAAGCTCGCAGGCTTTTCCGAAGCCCGCTATTGCGGGAACGTTCTCTGTACCACCCCTGCGCCCCTCCTCCTGCACCCCCGAGTATATCAGGGGAACTATCCTGAGCCCTTCCCTGAGGTAGAGCGCACCCGCGCCTTTTGGACCGTACATGGTGTGGGAGGATAGAGACAGCGCATCTACGCCGAGCTTCTCAACGTCCACCTCCATGTTGCCCGCCGCGGCAACCGCATCGGTGTGCACCAGCACGCCCCTGTCGTGCGCTATCTCCGCTATCTCCCGCACAGCCTGGAGGGTGCCGACTTCATAGTTTGCAAGCATCACGGATATCAGAACGGTTGAGGGGGTTATGGCTTCCTCAACCTTCTCGGGCAGAACCTCTCCAGCCCTGGTGACGGGAAGGAAATTCACCACGTAGCCCTGCTTCTGCAGGGAGCGGAAGGTGTTCAGGGTGGAGTGGTGCTCAATGGCAGAGGTTATCAGGTGCATCCCTCTGCGCCTGTGAGCTTCTGCAAGCCCCCTCACCGCCAGGTTGTTCGCCTCTGCTCCCGAGGAGGTGAAGATTATCTCACCGGGAGAGGCGTTGATGAGCTCCGCCACCCTCTGCCTGGCACGCTCCACAGCCTCCCTCGCCTCGGCTCCGAGGTCGTAGGGTCTTGAGGGGTTGCCAAAGCTGCCCTGCAGGTAGGGCTGCATCTCGGCAAGAACCTCCCGGGCAACAGGCGTGGTAGCCATGTGGTCCAGGTAAACCCGGAGCATGCTCAGTCAGCCCTCTTCCTTATGAAGAACCTGAAGTACTCCCCGGTGTCCTCAACCCCGAGAAGCTCGTTGCCGGTCTTGCTGCACCATTCGGGTATGTCCGAAAGCGCCCCCTCGTAGTCTGTCTGGAGCTCCAGCACCTCCCCTTTCCTGAGCTCCTTCATGCGCTCCTCCAGACGCATTATGTGCATGGGGCAGAGGCGGTAAACCACGTCCTCCACCGCATCCGCCTTTATTTCCTCACCCTCCACAAACCTGACCTCCGAGCCCATAGCCAGAGCCTGCAGCATACCGTGTTATTGAATTGTTATAAGGCGCAGGTTTATACCTGTAGATGCAGATTCTGTGTGCATGAAGAGGCTTGATCTCGCGCTGCAGAGGCTGCAGGAGCTGGGAGCTGAGGCGGGTGTGGTGAGCTCCCCCGCAAACATCTGCTACCTCACAGGCTTCTATCCCTCAGCAAAAGCCCTGCTGGTGCTCAGGGATGAGCCGGAGCTGCTGGTCTCGCCCATGGATGCCAGAGCAGCCGAAGTGGCGGGGGTGGAGGTGACGGTGTGCACCAGCTTCAGAAGGTGCCTTAAAGAGATTGAGGCGAGAAGGCTGGGGGTTGAGAAGTCCCGCATAACGCTGGACTTTGCGGAGCGCATCCTGAGAGGAAGAAAGCTGGTTGATATGAGGTTTCTTGAGGAGATGCGCATGCTCAAGGACAGGGAGGAGCTGAAGCGCATCAGAAGGGCTGCAGGGCTGGCGGACAGGGTTATGGAGAGGTGCGAGCATGCTCTCACGGAGGCTGAAAGTGAGCGGGAGCTTGCAGGGGAAGCCTGCAGGTGGCTCTGGAGGGAGGCTGAGCCAGCCTTTGAGGTGATAGTGGCTTCGGGCACAAACTCTGCCAGACCACACCACAAGCCAGGGGACAGAGCCTTAGAGAGGGTGGTGGTGGTTGACTTGGGGGCGAGGGTGGAGCACTACTGCAGCGACATTACGAGGAGCTTTGTGCTGGATGAGGAGCCAGAGGTGGAGCATGTGCATGGCGCCGTTGTGGAGGCGCTTGAGGCGGGTATAGAGGCATGCACTCCTGGCAGGTGCGCCGGGGAGGTGGAGGCTGCGGTGAGGCAGGTGCTCAGGGAGCACGGGCTGGAGAGAAGCATGCTGCACTCGGCAGGGCATGGAATCGGCATAGAGGTGCACGAGGCTCCCCACTTAGGAAGGCGCTCAAAGACCGTGCTCAGGGAGAACATGGTGGTGACGGTTGAGCCGGGAGCCTACGGCAGGTTCGGGATGAGGGTGGAGGAGATGGTGCTGGTTAGAAGCAAGCCCGTGGTGCTGACCAAGTGCAGGAGGTGAGAGTGTGCTGGAGTTTGAGGGAAAGCTTCCGAGGATTGAAAAGGGGGTGTTCCTCGCCCCGGGTGCAGCGGTGGTGGGGGATGTAACCATAGAGGAGAAGGCAAGCGTGTGGTTCGGAGCGGTGCTGCGAGGCGACAGGTGCAGCATACGCATAGGGAGAGGCTCAAATGTGCAGGACTGCGCGGTGGTGCACACTTCTGCAGGATACGAGGTGGAGGTGGGGGAGATGGTGAGCATCGCCCACGGAGCGGTGGTGCACGGGTGCAGAATAGGCAGCTGCTGCCTGGTGGGCATGAATGCTGTGGTGATGAACGGGGTTGAGGTGGGCGAGGAGTGCATAGTTGGCGCTGGTGCGGTGCTGCCAGAGCACCGCAGGTACCCGCCGCGCTCCCTTATACTGGGTGTGCCCGCAAGGGTGGTGAGAAGCCTTGAAGACAGCGAGGTTGAGGCGGTGAGGAGGAATGCAGAGGTTTACATGGAGCTGGCAAGAAAGTACCTGAGAACATGTTCGCAGGAAGATATTTAAGGCACGGTCATGCAGGAATGTGTATGAAAAGCTGCGATAACTGTCAGAGAAGTGATGAGGAGGTTCCGATACTCCTGTACTACCACAGGGGGAAGGAGTGCTACGTGTGCACTCGCTGCCTGCCCATGCTGATACACGGTTAGTGCCATGCTGGTTGAGCTCTCGCTCAGGTTCATAGCTGCAGCGCTGGTGTATCTCCTGGCTTCCTTAGTGATGGGGCTGGCTATGGTGCTCTCCGGCACCCTGCTCGTGCCGGCGCACGTGCACTTGGCTTTTCTGGGATTTGTGGGCGGAGTTATAATCGCAACCATGTACCAGCAGGTGCCCACCCTCACGGGGGCTGAGCTGTACAGCAGGCGCTCCGCGGAGCTGAGCTTCTGGATGTTCAATGCAGGCATGGTGATGTTTGTGCTGGGGTATCCGCAGAGCACGGTGCTCTCAGGCACAGGGGCGCTGCTGCTGACGGTGGCGATTTACCTGTTCACCTTCAACATAATAGCCACCGTGGAGGCGAGGAAGGGCGAGAGCTATGTGTTCAGGTTCTACTCCGCCTCCGCACTCTTCCTGAGCGCCGCCGCCACGCTGGGATTCCTGAGCGTCGTCCACCCGAAGCTGCTGAAGTACCTCTCTGCCCACGTGCACTTGGCGCTTGTGGGTGGTGTGGTGCTGATTATAGTGGGTGCGATGTCCTGGATGCTGCCCATGGTGCTGGTTGGTGACATATACAGCAGAAGGTGGATGGACTACGTGTTTGTGCTCCTGGCTGCGGGCACCCTGGGGCTCGCGCTGGGGAGGGGTGTCAGCATGCTCCTCACCCTGAGCGCCACCGCGGCCATTGCCGCGGGAATGCTGCTCTTCTGCTGGAACATGTACCGAAGCGCCACCCAGCCGAGAAGGATGAAGCTCAGCACCCCTGCAGTTGAGGCGAGGTTCTTCGTGGCAGGGCTGGCTTACTTAGTGCTCACAGTGCTCATCGCTCCGCTGGTGCTGTACAGCAGCCAACTGAAGGCGTTGCATGCCCACCTCGCCGCTCTTGGCGTGGTGCAGGTGGTGATCGGCGGACTCTACCACGTGGTGCCCACCCTTGCCTGGGTGAAGCTGGCTAAGGAGGGGAGCGTCAGAACCTTCAGGGAGCTGTACTCCGCGGAAAGGGCGGAGAAGCTGTTCATCCTCTACAACGCCTCCTCTGCGCTGATGCTGCTGGGAATGCTGCTCGGAGTGCCCGCCCTCACAGCGGCGGGTGGCGCAGGTGTGCTCACGGGTGCCGGGATGTTTGCAGTGGAGATGCTGGGGATAATAAGAGCCAGCGGCGCCTTCCGCGCCAGGGAAAGGCTCAGCGGGACCTGAACCACTCCCAGACCCTCGCTATGCCCTCACGCAGACTTACCTCAGGTGTAAAACCCAGCTCCTCCCTCGCATGCGTTACGTCCAGGTATATCCTGAAGACCTCACCCTTCCTGGGCTCCGCATGCTCCACCTCCGGCTCTCTGCCCGTGACCTCTCTGATTATGTCAACTAAGGCGTTGACGCTGGTTTCTTTGCCTGTGCCTATGTTGAAGACACCGGAGCTGCACCGCCTGCCCAGCAGGGTGGCTCTGACCACGTCACCAACGTAAACGTAGTCTCTGGTCTGCTCGCCTGTGCCGTAGATTATCAGGGGCTTGCCTGCAAGCAGACGCTCCAAGAATATGGCTATCACCCCAGCCTCACCCCGGGCGTCCTGCCGCTCGCCATAAACGTTGGCATACCTGAGAATCGCATACTTTATACCGTAGTTGTAGTGGTAGAGCTGCACGTACTTCTCTCCCGCCAGCTTGCTGGCACCGTAGGGTGAGATGGGGTCGGTGGGATGCTCCTCCGGCACAGGGAGCTGCCTCGGCTCGCCGTACACCGCACCGCCGGAGGAGGCATAAACGAAGGACTCAAGGTCTTTCGCCGCCTCAAGCAGCTTCAGTGTGCCGAGAGCGTTCACACGGAGGTCGTGAACGGGGTCCTCAACCGAGTAACGGACGTTTATCTGAGCGGCTAAGTGGTACACTTCCTCAACGTCTTCAAGCAGGCTTTTAACAGCATCATCAAGAATGCTGAGCCTGTGAAACTCAAGCCTGCCGTCTGAGGTAAGGTTCTCCACCCTGCCGGTGCTCAGATCATCTACCACCCTGACGCTGTACCCGCGCTCAAGTAAAGCGTCAACCACATGCGAACCTATGAAGCCTGCTCCGCCTGTTACAAGCGCAACCACGCTGCACTCTCACCGCCGCTGGATATAAGTTTTTGGGTGAGGCTCGGCAGGGGGTATCCTGAGGGGAAAATCTTAAATTATGATGTTGAAAGTTTACTTCGTGGGTGTAATTGCAGGAGAGAGCCGCGGTGAATGTTATTTATGCCGGAGAAGTTTCAGTAAACGTGGTATGTTAAAACATTTAAAAAGCTGTACAAAAAGGTTGTACGGCAGAAACAAATATTTTCTGCTCGGAGTTACTTCTGATATCCCATATTTCTGGATGTATGTTGCTGTTGAAGAAAATGCTACACTTAAAGATTTTGATGGTCTTTTGAGGGATGTATGGCTGGAGTGCTGTGGACATTTAAGTGCCTTTGAATTTGAAAACGTTCGTTATGTGTCGGATCATCTGACACATGGTGAATCTATAAATGAATTTAGAAAAATTTTCGGGAAGATTGCATATATGCTAAGCATGCAAATGGTTGAAGAGATGAGCATGGATGTGCCTGTAAAAGATGCTTTTAAACAGGAAAACAGATGCAGATACGTGTACGACTTCGGTTCATCTACGGTACTGGAAATCAGACTTC
>JALSIP010000024.1 GCA_026989875.1 archaeon | reverse complement strand
TTCACCACTTTGCCGGTTGCGGGGTCATACTGCGGTGCGCCGAAGGGACAGGCTTTGATGCACTGCTTGCAGCCTATGCATGCCTCGGCGTCCACGAAAACAATGCCATCCTGCCTCTTCTGCATCGCTCCCGTGGGGCAGGCTTCAGCGCAGGGCGCTGAGCCGCAGTGGAAGCAGTTCATCGGCACAAAGTCATACCTCAGACGCTCGCCAGCCTTCTCAGGTCCAAGCTCAATCACACGCATCGGCCTTATTGAGCCAGCGGGCAGCTCCTTCTCCATCTTGCACGCTATCTCGCAGCTCCGGCAGCCGATGCAGCGCTCGGTGTCGGCAAAGATTCCCACGGCGCTCCTCTGGATTTCGTGAAACTGCATCGCCTGCATCTCACTCACCCCTCATCGCCTGCACATCTTCCTCCATCAGGTTCCTGCACTGCTCCTTCTCAATCTCTGTGAAGGGCTTCGCGTACCAGCCGGTGAACAGCTTCAGCTTCATCATCGGTCCCTTCAGCGCCTCCTTCTTCGGACCAACGCCCGTGAGCGGGTCGTCGCTGTCAGCCTTGTACACCTTAACCAGGCCGGAGCCCTTGTACTGCGCCTGACCGTAGAAGGGGTCTATCTCAGAGGGCAGCAGCAGGTCGGTGGGTGCGTAGGGGAAGAAGGGCTGCTCCTCGTCCCAGCCTTCCGGCATCCACACCACCCTCGGATGCACCGCATGGTTAACCCTCGCCTTCGCCTTCACCACCGCACGCCTGGACTCCACGTACACCATGTCCCCGTCCTCAATTCCCAGCGCCTTTGCTGTCTCGGGGTGGATGTTCACGAACTGGTGCGGCTGCAGGTCAGCACCCCAGGGCAGGTACCTGCCCTGCTCGTGGTAGGTCTCGGCAACGTGCCCTGTTGTGAGGGTGAGCGGGTACTCCTCCGCCACCTTCGGCGTCCTGACCACAGACTCGGTGGGCTCGTGCAGAACCGGTATTGGATCGTAGCCCAGCTCCTCCAGCTCCTCCGAGTACAGCATCACCTTCTTCTTGGGCGTGGGGAACCTTGCATCCGTGCCGGGATAGTTCTGGTCCTCCATGTACATGTAGTACATGGGCAGCTCCTCACCCTTCAGGTGGGGCCACCAGGCTCTTCCCAGGTTCTCCTTGCAGAACTTCGCCGTCTGCCCGTAGGAGAGGGGCCAGGCTTTCACGAAGTAGTCGTGCACGCTCTCGGGAGTCTTGCCCACGTACTTCGTCAGGTCCCAGCCGAAGCGCTTCGCCAGCGCTATCCAGAAGTCCCTGCCCGGGCGCTGCTCCCACAGCGGGTCAACCACCTTGCGGTGCCACTCCAGCCTGCGCTCATTCGCATGGTGGGTGGTGCCGTCAAACTCAAACCCGTAGCATATCGGCAGAACCACGGTGGAGAGCTTGCCGGTGTGGTTTGCCCACAGCCCGAGATGCACCGAGATGTCCAGCTTCTTCAGCGCCTCCCTCACGTAGTAGGCATTGGGCTGGTTGCACGCCTGGTTGCCGTTCCATATCAGCGCCCTTATCTTGCCCTCGTGCACAAAGTCCCACCAGTCAGCCAAGGAGGTGCCGTAGGGGTGCGGCGGGCAGTACTGGTTGCCCTTGTAGCGCATACCCATGGTTCGCCCCCACCAGCCGTTCAGCAGGAACTTCTCGTCCTTGGTCACCGCATCCTTGGGCTTTGCCTCGGGAGGAAGACCGGTTGGATAGGCGCCCCTCGTCTGGTGCATCACCGTCCAGCCGCCTCCCGGCTTGCCCAGGTTGCCCACTATCGCCGTGAGAATCGCCGTCGCCCTGCCGTTGTTGGTGCCGTTGTACTGCTGCGCCGTGCCGTGGTTGCTCACTATGGTGCTGGGCGTGAGCGTGGCGAACATCCTGGCAGCCTTCCTGATCTTCTCAGCCGGCACCCAGGTGAGCTCCTCCATCCTCTCTGGAGAGTAGTACTTCAGTATGAACTCCCTGAACTTCTCCCAGCCGTGGCACCACCTGCTCACAAACTCGTGGTCGTAGAGGTCCTCCTCTATTATCACGTGCATCATTGCATTGAACACGCCCACATCCGTGCCGGGGCGGTGCTGCAGGTAGAGGTCTGCCTTGGCGGCTGTCTTGGTGTAGCGCGGGTCCATCACTATGAGCTTCGCGCCCCGCTCCTTCGCCTCAATCAGCCACTGGCTGGTCACCACCTCCGTCTCCATCACATTCTTGCCGCAGATGAAGATGCACTTGCTGTTCACCCAGTCCTCGCAGCCCTGCGTCTGCCTGCCCAGCCCGAAGGTTGAGCCGAAGGTGAAGTGCGCGCCCACGCCGTTGTTCTCGCCGCACAGCGGTCCCGTGCCCGTGATGTTGGGGCTGCCGTACAGCTCCATGAACATGTGCCCCAGCCAGCGCTCCTGCTGGTCGGTTCTGCCCGAGCCGAAGTAGGCAAGCGCCCCTGGACCGTACTTCTCCCTGACCTCCTTGAGCTTGTCGGCGATGAAGTCAAGTGCCTCGCTCCAGGTGACGCGCTTCTTGCTCCCGTCCCTCTGGGTTATCATGGGGTACTTCACCCTGTAGGGCGAGTAGGGGTAGAGACCCATGAACTGCCCCTTGGTGCACAGTCCGCCCCTGCTTATCGGGTGCGCCTCGTTCCCATAGACCCGCTTTATCCTGCCCTCGTGCACGTACGCCTTGATTCCGCACATGGTCTCGCACTGGTTTGAGCACACCGTCTCCACAACCTCGCACTCACCAATCCCCGGGTAGTACTCCCTGTACCTCCCGGAGGTGGTGTCCGAGGCAAGGGGTATCGGAAACTCCTCGTCCATTCACTCACCTCCTGTGTTCAACGCATGAGTCTAATCATCTGCAGGTATATAAATTTTTCTATTTCCACAGATTTACCGGGAATTTTCAAAAAATAGACGTGATTTTTGCATATTTCTGCACAGCCATGTTAGCCGCTTACGTTAACATTTATGTTGAAGTTTTACGCGGACGCAAAAAAGCCTGCCGGTGGTCAACGGTGAGGTTCAACACCTCTGCCGGAGAGGTAGAGGCTCATGAGCTCCTCTATCCCGGGTACGGGAAGCTCGCACCTCTCCACCACACCCCTCATGCCCTTGTATCGGGGCGAGCCCGTGCAGTAGGTGCGGCTGGAAATTATCCTGTTAGCCCAGGGCGAGAGTGGCAGCATAGCCGTGCCCCTCTGGATACCCTCGCTTAGCCTTGCGTACACCACCACCTCGCCCTCGCTGGTTCGCACCAGCACCCTGTCCCCGTCACCCACACCTATGCTGGCGGCATCCCGGGGGTTGAGGAAGCACACCGCCGCCCTGGCTTTGTACTCCTCCTCCAGCTTTCTGCCGCCCTTCACCACCCTGCCCTGCTCCGGCGTCCTGGCGGTATTAACAATCACCTGCAGGCTCACAGCCTCACCCCCTGAGCCTTCTGATTCTCCTGTAAATCTGCTCCAGCACCCACTCATCCGAAGGCACCTCAGAAGCTGGAGAAATCACCTGCCTCACATGCACTGGCACATCGTCCATGCGGTAGCATGTGCCTGCGCTCTCCAGCCCCACCACCGCCCCCGGCAGCACCACATCCGCCAGCATGGTTGTGGGGGTGTGGGAGATGTCTATGGCGATGAGCGGAATCTCAGCCATCCTCTCCACCGCTTTTCTCGGCAGATGAGCACCCGGGTCTGCGCCTATGACAAGCATCGCATCCACCTCCCCCCTCGCCAGCAGGTCAACCACGCTGGTTTCGCCAGGGCTGTACCAGGCGTAGCCTCTGGAGAAGTCCACGGCGTAGGGGAAGCCAGTCTGCCAGCCCAGCACCTGGTTGGTGCCGGCAACGTTGCAGTGCCCCCTCATGGGCAGCACCGCAAACTTCGTATGCTCGTTCAGGTCAGCAGCAAGCTTTATCGCCGCACTCACGTTCCAGCTCTTCCCGGAAGAGCTTGCCAGCCCAAGTCCAAAAAAGAGCACGCCGAAGCTGCAGCTCTTCATCATCTCAGCCAGCTCTTTCAGCTCCTCCATGCTCACTCCGCCTGTTCTCTCAGCCTTCACCTTTATTTCCCTGACCAGCATCCTGAGCACAGTTAGCACCTCGTAGTCTGAGTTGGGCTTCACCTGGATGAAGCGGTCCGCTATCCTTGCCGTCTCGCTCCTGCGCACATCCACCACCACCAGGGTTCTGTCGCTTTTTCCGCGCTCCCTGAAGTAACCCCTGGGAAAAGTGGAGTAGCGTGACAGATGCCTGGGATGGGAGGCTAAGGGATTTGCGCCCCAGTAAATCACCAGGTCTGCTCTGTTCTTCACCTCCCCTAAGGTGCAGGCAGGCAGACCTGTGCTCTGCAGCGCAAGAATGCTCGGGCTGTGGCATATGCTGGAGCAGTTGTCTATGAGCCCGCCAATCTCCTCCGCTATCTTTATACCAACCCTGAGAGCCTCACAGGAGGTCTCAGACCAGCCGAACAGCAGCGGTCTTGAAGCATCCACAAGAATCTCAGCCGCCCTGTCCAGAGCCTCCTGCAGCTCAGCCCTTCTGAAGCTGCCATCCTCACGAATCAGCGCATGCCTCAGCCTGCTATCGCCGGTTGCGTGCAGGAACTTCGCCGTGCCCATCGCGCAGGCGTGGCGCACCTGCACGATTCTGCCGCCCTCAATCTCCAGCTCTATGTCATCGCACAGGCAGCCGCACACCGTGCACCCCACATCCCTGACCACCACTCTCTCCTCCAGCCGCTCAGGCGCCTGCAAGCTCATCACCTCTCTCAGCAAGCATGCTCAGCGCAGCCTCAAAGGCTCTCTTTATCCCCTCCTCATCCCCCGGAACCTCCACCCTCTCCGAATCTGAGTACCTGAAGCCTCTCAGGCATCCGTCAGCGGTGAGCCTCAAGCCGCTGCAGCGCACACCCGAGCAGCCAGCCGTGCTTCGCACGCTGGTACAGAGGCTCACCCTCACCCCCTGCACCAAGTAAACCGGGCGGTCGTGGGGGGAGCGCCGCCTCCTGAGCACCTCCCCCCTGCGCTTGAGCTCCCTCTCAACACCATCAAGGCTCATGTGGTGCCTGCGGTAGAAATCTGAGCTCTCAGCAGGCTCCGCCAGCTCTATTAGCTGCAGACTGCAGGCATGCTGCGAGGCAAACTCAACCATGCTCCACACCTCTCCCTCGTTGAGCCCCCGCATGAGCACGGTGTTCAGCTCAACCCTCAGCCCCGCCTCAAGCGCCGCCTCCACGCCCGCCAGCACCCTGCGCAGCTCCCCTCCGGTAAGCCTGAAGTAGAGGCGCTCATCCAGCGTATCCAGGCTAACATTAACCCTCGTTAGACCTGCCGCGGAGAGCTCTTCAGCATGCTCAGCCAGCAGCACGCCGTTGGTGGTCAGCGTGACCCCTGCAATACCCTGGAGCGCTGCAAGGCGGCGCACCACCTCAGCCACATCACGCCTGAGCAGCGGCTCGCCGCCCGTGAGCTTCACCTTCCGCACTCCGAAGGCTGTGCCAGCCCTCACTATGCGCTCAATCTCCGCCGGAGAAAGCCTCCTGTCGCTCCTCACCTCTCTCGCGCCCTCACCGTGGCAGTAGGTGCAGCGCAGGTTGCACCTGTGCGTGACCGAGACCCTAAGCGATGGTATCTGCAAGCTCCGCACCTCTCAGCAGCCTCACCCTCACCCTTTCGCCAGCCTCAATCCTCTCCACCTCCTCGGGCACCTCAAGCAGGGCATTCGCCCTCGCCAGGGTGAAGAGCACCGAGGAGCGCTGCACCTCCAGGGGGCTTGCATAGTAGCAGCCATTCCTCCTGCTCAGCCTCACCCTCACGAAGTCCCTGCGCCCCCGCCTGGAGGGTATGCTCTGCTCAGCCACCGCCTCAACAGCCTCTGGCTCCCACCTCCTGCCCCCCAGCTTTAGTATGACCGGCTTCACGAACACCTGGAAGGTCACCCATGCGGCGGCTGCCCAGCCGGAGAGCGCGAACACCAGCCTGCGGTTAATCATGCCGTACGCCATGGGCTTGCCGGGCTTAACCGCCAGAAAGTGCGCCTTAACCTCGCCCAGCTCCTCCACAACCCCTGGCACAAAGTCCTTTTCCCCTCTTGAGCTCCCGCCGGTGGTAACAATCAGGTCAGTCTCCCGGGAGGCTCGCAGCAGCACCTCTTTCAGCCTCTCGCGGTCATCTCCGACAATGCCGTAGCACTCAGGCACAGCGCCGCAGGCATGAATCTCGGCGCTCAGCATGGCAGTGTTCATGTCATACACCTTCCCCGGCTCAAGCCTCTCCCCAGCCTCAACCACCTCATCGCCGGTAACTATGATCGCAACCTTGGGTCTGCGCACCACCTTAACCGCTTTCAGCCCCAGCCCCGAGAGCAGCCCCAGGTGCAGGGGCTCAAGCACTGTGCCAGCCTCAAGCACCCTCTCCCCTCTGCGAACATCCTCGCCTTCAGGTGAGACATCCTTTCCAGGCTCAACCTCCCGCAGCGCCAGCACGTGCTCTCCCTCAACCCTGGCAAACTCCCTCCTGAGCACAGCATCCGCACCCTCGGGCAGGGGCTCACCCGTGGCTATGCGCTTAGCCTGCATGCGCCCTATCCTGCCCTCAACCAGCCTCAGCCGCACCGGCGGCGCTCTCGTGTCTTCCGCATGAACAGCGTAGCCGTCCATGGTGGCTCTGGTGAAGGGAGGCAGGTTCAGCGGTGCGAAAACGTGCTCTGCGAGCACCCTTCCGCAGGCTTCCGCCACAGGCACAGCCTCAGCCTCAAGGGTGGAGACGCTCGCAAGAGCACTCCTCAGCACCTCCTCAGCGCGCAAGCGGCTCCACCTCCACAGCCTCGCCAGCCTCAAGCCTCTCCACACCCTCCGGCACAAGCGCAAGAGCATCTGCATTTGCAAGCGCTCTAAAAGCTCTCGCCGCAGAAGGCGGTTTCGGCATTGGCAGCGGCTCAGCCACCAGCCTTCTTCCCCGTCTCAGCCGCACGGGTGCAAACTTCGTCACCTCGGGCTCCTTCTCAACCTCCGAGGCGAGCACCGCCACCAGCCTGCGCACCTCAGCCATGCCCATCATCTTTCGCAGCGCCGGCTTCACGTAGAAGTGGTAGGTTACCACGGCGCTCAGGGGCCAGCCTGGCAGCGCAAACACTGGCTTACCATCCACAAAGCCGAAGGCGAGGGGCTTGCCCGGCACCGAGCGCACCCCGTAAACCAGCAGCCTGCCCCTGCGCTGCAGCAGGAAGGGCAGCACATCCTGGGCGAACTCCCTCTGCATCTTTATGCTCAGGTTAAGCGAGCCTATGCCCGTGCCCCCAGTGGCTACTACAGCGTCGCTCACCTCAAGCGCCTCCTCAAGGCTGCGCTCCACCTCCTCAAAGGAGTCGCCGCACCTGCTGCAGAAGCTCACCTCGCACCCCAGGCTCTCAAGCTCTGCGACTAAGGCATAGGTGTTGGCATCATAGGTCTTAGCCGGGTGCGCCTTCTCCTCTGGCGGGAGAAGCTCCCTCCCTGTAACTATCAGCCCCACCCTGGGCTTCCTCACAGCCACCACCCTTGCTACGCCCATGCCGGCAAGCACGCCCACATCCCTGGGGCTGAGCCTCCTGCCAGCCTCAAGCACCCTCTCACCCCTGCGCACCTCCTCGCCTCTGAGGTGCACACCTTGGTACCTCCCGATAGGCTCGGAGACGAGCACGTGTCCATTCTCCAGGCGAACCCTCTCCACCAGCGCCACCGCATCAGCTCCAGGAGGGAGCACGCTGCCCGTGGTCACCTGCACGCACTCCCCCGGAGCAACCTCATCAGCGGGAAGCTCGCCTGCCGCAACCCTCTCCCTGAGCCTCAGGCGCACCGGGCTGTGCTCAGAAGCTGACGCAACATCCTCTGCACGCAGAGCGTAGCCATCCACCGCCGCCCTGTCGCAGGGGGGCAGGTCAAGTGGAGCAAGCACGTGCTCTGCAAGCACCCTGCCGCAGGCTTCTGCCACAGGCACAGCCTCAGCCTCAAGGGCATGCACCTGGCTGAGAATCCTGTGCAGCGCTTCCCCGAAGCCAGCCATGCCTCCGCTCATCGGCGTTGGTTTGGAGATGAGGGTTATAATCCTTTCCCCTGTGTTGCACGTATTCGTTTACATTCATGCAGGATACGCCAGCTATGACAACATGCACGTTTACCTCAGCAGCACAGCCAGCAGGATGAAAACCAGAAAAGAGGCGCTGAAGGCTGCGTTGGCATGAAAGAACGCCACACCTATGCTGTGCCTCCTCACCAGCAGGTGCTCTGCTCCCAGCAGTGCAGCCATCACCCCCAGCCCAGCAGCGTACACAGCCCCCAGCCCTGCAGCCAGCAGTAGGAGGGCAAGCGAGAGCAGGGTGAGAAGGTGGAGCACTGCCGAGACTCGTAGAGCTCCCTTCACGCCAAACCTCACGGGTATGGAGCTCAAGCCCTGCGTGCGATCAAACCCAACATCCTGCAGCGCGTATATGACATCAAAACCCGCCACCCAGAACATAACCGCAGCAAACAGCAGCAGGGCTGGCAAGTCTATGCTTCCCCGCACAGCCGCCCAGGCGCCGAGGGGTGCCATGCCCAGCGCGCTCCCAAGCACAAAGTGCGAGAGCCATGTGAAGCGCTTGGTGAAGGGATAAACCACCAGCAGCGCCGCTACTAAGGGGAAGAGCAGCACGCACAGCGGGTTGAGCATGAGAGCCGAGATCAGAAGCAGCGCAAGAGACAGCACCACCACACCCCACACGAGCCTAAGAGAAACAGCCCGCAGCATCTCAGCTCTGTGAGCAGTTCTCGGATTCAGCGCATCTATCTCCCGGTCAATCAGCCTGTTCAGGCACATGCCAGCGGTTCTCGCAGAGAAAAGCCCCACAGTTATCCAGAACAGAACATAGCCCTCGGGGATTCCATCTGACGCCAGCACAGCTCCTGAGTACAGGAAGGGCAGCGCAAAAAGTGTGTGTTCAACCTTTATCAGCCTGAGCAGCACACGCAGCCTGTGCATCACTCACACCTTTCTGCACACCACTATGAACTCCTCAGGATATGCCTCTGCAGCACCTGAAGATGCACTTGCAAACCTTCCCGTAACCGGGTCTCGCCTCTGGGGCAGTATCTTCAGGGGTATCCTGCGCCTTATCACCCTCTCAAGCTCAAGCCCTGCAATCTGCATGCCCTCGGCAAAAGCCTCTGCATTCAGCACCTCCACGCCTCTGAGCCTGGTGTTGCCTATGACGTAGCAGGCTCTTCCGTGCTGCCGCAGCACCCTCTTAGTCTCCCTGAACACCTCCTGCATGTCTGCAAAGAAGGCTGCAACACTCTCAGCTAACCTCGGGGAGCGCTCCTCAATCTGTCTGACTATCATCCTGGCAATCTCACCCTCGGGAGCCCTGCCCCGCTCTGCGTAAAGCGAGCCTATGAAGCTCCTCCTGTGCTCCCTCAGGTCCTCCACCATATCCAGCCACATGGTGGAGAGCTGGTGCAGGTCAGCGTACTCGTAGCTCGTCACGTAGGGGCTTGAGGTTATCACGATGTCAACGCTGCCGCTCTCCACGGGCTGGGCTCTCGCGTCTCCAGCCTCAACGCGCAGCAGCGACTCAGGCTCACTTCTCAGCTTTGGCGGAGCCGCACGCCAGAACGCCTCATTTCCCCGCAGCATCTTAACCAGATGGCGCTCAAGAGCATGCAGAGGCTCCGGCAGCTTCTTTGCAGGATTTCTCAGCGGTTTTGTGCTGCTCTGTGACCATAACGAGCAGCTCTTGAGTATATGGCTGAAGGCGACCAGCAGAAAGTCCCTGACAGGTGGTTCTTCCTGCAGGATTTGCCCCAGCAGCCTGCCGAGCTTCTGCATCTGCTCCTCCGGGAACCAGTACCTCAGCCTCTCCTCATACCTTTCAGGCACCACGGGCTCTGTGCTGGTATGCTCTGCCCTTCTGAGGAATCCCGCAACCCTCTCCCTGAGCCACCCCGGCTCAAGGGGTGTGGCTTTTACCTTGGTAATCAGCCATCCCACGGGATTTATCTCCGTACCGCTTGCCATGCACCCCCTCACCACAGCGCTCACTATGGTGGTGCCGCAGCCGAAGAAGGGGTCGTTGACGTGCACCTCCCCCGGGGCATACTCATCCAGCAGCCTCTCCACGAGCTGGGGGATGAACTTTGCTGGATAGCGGTGGTAGCAGTGGGTCAGCTTGCCCGTATCTGACTGCCTCAGCCACTCAAAGGACCATGAATCATCCACCCGGGTTCGCCTGAACAGGGCAAGTATCTCCTCAGCATCCATGCCTCACCCTACGGCAAGGATGACGTAGGCAAGCGTTTATCCCCGTTAACCAGCACGTAGAAGGCGATGCCACGGTAGTTCACCAGCCGCATCTGCTCCGGTGGGGGGTCTGTGCTCATGGGCACTATGAGCAGATGCGCCCCCGTTCTTCTGGCAAGCCTGAGCAGGTGCGGATACAGCTCAGGCGGCGGGCGGAGGGAGTAAATGAGCTCGGCATCCCGGTAGAGGCTGAGGTCGGGCTCAGCAGCATCGTCCACAGCCACCCCGGGCAGAGGCACAATGTCTGTCCCCAAGACCTGCACACCCCGTGAGCGCAGCTCCTCCAGCACCTCCCGCCTCCTGCCCACACCCACCTCCACAGCCCTCTTCAGCCCGGGGAAGAACTCCAGTATAAACCCGGCTACTGTGCCCATAAAAAATTTAAAGGTCAGTGGTGCCCGCAGCCGTGGCTGTGACTGTGAGCCCCACCACCCTTGAGGTACTTCTCCGGGTCTGCCTCAAAGGCGCTCTTGCAGCCCGGTGCGCAGAAGTAGTAGGTCTGCCCCTTGTAGGTGCTCTTCCACTTCGCAGAAGCCTCATCAACCTCCATCTGGCACACTGGGTCTATAGCCATAACACCACCTCCGCATTTATTCTGCACTCCTCCCTAAAATACCTTTTGCCTGCACTTCATCACATCGCCAGCAGAGCTTTTTTCCGGAATGTAAAATACATTTTCCATGTCAATGCCCGTGGTTGATGGTGAGCAAGATGAAGCTGGATACAATGGATGTGAAGATTCTCAGAATGCTCCAGGAGAACTCAAGAACCCCCGTTTCAGAAATTGCCGCCAGGCTCAGGGTGAGCAGGCCCACCATCAAAAACAGAATAGAAAGGCTGGTTAAGGAGGGGGTTATCAGCAGATTTACGGTTGAAATCAGCAGGGACACCCTTGACAACCCCGTGTACGTGTACCTCCGACTTAGAACAGAGCGTGATGGCATTGAGAAAATTTCTGCCATGCCGGAGGTTGTGGAGATGTACTCAGTAACCGGCAGGCTGAATGTGCTTGCAAAAGCCATCATAAGGGATATGGAGGAGCTTTCTGAGCTGGTTGAGGAGCTCCGCAGGCATGCTGAAGAGATTGAGGTAGAGCTTGTGCTTGACATCCTGAAGGAATCTGAGCCACCGCTGCAGATGATAAGGGCTGAGCTTGAGTGCGAGTACTGCGGCAGCAGAATCACCAGAAAGCCCCACATCTACAAGTTCAGGAATGTTGAGAGGTATTTCTGCTGTCCCGTATGCCTTAAAAGCTACAGGCGCAGGGTCGCCTTAGCTGAGCAGGTGGAGGAGAGGTGATCAGGCGGAGGCGGCTGGCTGAGATTCAGCGCAGGCTTGCTGAGAGAGCCGTGCTGGTGGGCAGACCTGAGGCAGAGCTTGTTGCCGGGGTTGATGCCGCATACACCGGAACCCACGCCTTTGCGGCGGCTGTGGTGGTTGATGTCAGGAGCATGCAGGTGGTGGAGCGAGTAGCCGCATGTCAGAGGGTGCACCTCCCCTACATCCCGGGTTACTTCGCCTTCAGGGAGATGGGGGCGGCTATAAAGGCGCTTCGCAGACTGAAGAGCAGGGCGGACGTGCTTCTGGTAAACGGGCATGGTGCAGCCCATCCGAGGCGATGTGGAATCGCCACCCATCTCGGCGTGCTGCTGCGCATGCCGGCGATAGGCGTGGCTTCCCGTCTGCTCTGCGGCAGGGTGGAGCAGGGAAAAGAGCCCGCACCGGTGGTGCACTCTGGTGAGGTGGTGGGCTATGCCCTGCATTGCGGCAGGGCGGTGTACGTGAGCCCCGGGCACGGGATTTCGGCTGAGAATGCTGCCGCACTCGTTGCAGGGCTCCCCTTCAGAAAACACCTGCCCCTGCCGCTGCATGAAGCCCATGCAACCGCCGAAGCTGTGAAGAAAAGAATTATTAATGGCGATGCAGAGATTATATTTGAGGGTGAAGGTTATGGTAAAGGCGAGCGCATACACCGTTGAGGATGTGGCAAGAAAGCTTGATACCGCCTTCGGGATGTTCATAGACGGGGAGGAGGAGTACGTGGATGTGCTGCAGGAGGTTCGTGAGAGGCTGCAGGAGCTGGTGGAGAAGTATCCCAAGGATGATGAGGTTGCCGAATTCCTTCAGGCTTTTGACAGCTACCTTGAGGCTAAGGAGGGGATGAGCAGGGAGGAGGAGAAGGAGCGTCTGGTGTGGCTGAAGTCGGAGCTAAATCACATAGTGCACTGGCGCAAGCTGGGCATGAGCGCCGGGAGGGTTCTGCCCTTTAAGGACTTCAGAAGCCTGAGAGGAGGCATCGGAGGCAGGTGAAGCACAGGCAGGCGGGCGCCTGAGCACAGCCCCAGCCACGCACCTCCCTGACGACGTGTCTGCGCAACAGCAGAGTGCCGATTCGGAAGGCTTTTCCCACTCAGCCCCGGAGCACAATGCCCCCGAGGTACTTCACGGGAGTAAATTTATATAGCCAGTGCAGATTTTAATGGAAGGTGAGCCCATGAACCTGAATCGCTCTGCATATGAGATTGTGCAGGACATGATAGACCGCAGGGAAGAGCTGGGTGTGGAGGTTTACGAGGCTGGCAATGCCACTGTGGTGGACTGCGGCGCTAAGGCACCCGGCAGCTTCGCCGCTGGAGTGAGATTTGCAGAGGCATGTATGGGCGGGCTCGGCAGCGTTGCGCTCAGAATGCACGACTACGGCTTCGGGATGCTGCCCGTGGTGGTGGTGGAGGTGAGAAAGCCAGCACTCGCATGCTTGGGCTCTCAGAAGGCTGGCTGGAAGCTCTCGGAGGGTGACTTTTTCTCACTGGGCTCCGGTCCAGCCAGAATACTTGCAAAGAAGCCTGCCTCCACCTACCAGAAGCTCGGCTACTCTGAAAAAAGCGATGTCGCGGTTATAGCGCTTGAAGCTTCCGCACCACCTCCCGAAAGTCTGGCTGAGAGCATAGCCAGAGAATGCGGAGTTGAGGCTGAGAACCTGTACATCCTGCTTGCCGCCACCGCATCCATTGCCGGAAGCCTGCAGGTCTCGGCGAGGGTGGTGGAGACCGCCCTGTACAGAGCCATGCACCTCGGCATGGACGTGAATGCAGTTCGCTCAGCGCTGGGCAGGGCGCCCGTTGCTCCGGTTGTGGGTAACGACTCCACCATGATGGGCGTGACCAACGACATGATAATATACGGAGGCGAGGTTTACTTAGTAGCTGACGGGCTTGATGCCTCAAAGCTGGTCTCTTCAAGCTCCAGCGCCTATGGCAAGCCCTTTGCGGAGGTTTTCAGGGAAGCCGGCTATGACTTCTACAGAATAGACCCGGCAATCTTTGCACCTGCCAGGGTAACCGTGAACGAGCCCGGGAGCGGGAGCATGAGCACCGCAGGAAAGCTGAATGTGGAGGTGCTCATGAGGAGCGCAGGGATGCTGAAATGAGGAAGGTGTATCTTGTCGGCGGCGGTCCTGGAGACCCCGAGCTGATAACCGTGCGGGGCATGAAGCTGCTGCAGCAGGCGGACGTGATAATCTACGACCGCCTGGTTAGCAGGAGGCTGCTCGCCTACGCAAAGCCTGGAGCTGAGCTGATATATGTGGGAAAGGAGGCGGGAAGGCACAGGTACACCCAGGAGGAGATAAACCGTCTGCTGGTGGAGAAGGCGGGCAGCGGCGTGGTGGTGCGCCTTAAAGGCGGAGACCCCTTCGTGTTCGGCAGGGGCGGGGAGGAGGTGATGGCGCTGAGAAGGCACGGCATAGAGGTGGAGGTGGTCCCGGGGGTGAGCTCAGCCATTGCCGTGCCGGCGCTTGCGGGCATACCCGTAACCCACAGGGGGGTTGCCTCAAGCGTGACCCTGGTCACGGGATACACGGCAGAGAGGAGGATAGACTACGCCTCCCTGAGCGGCGACACGGTGGTGGTGCTGATGGGAGTGAGAAGCCTGAAGAAGATAGCGGAGGAGATGATGCACACCAGAAGCCCAGAGACGCCGGTGGCTGTGATAGAGAAGGGGAGCATGCAGAGCCAGAGGGTGGTGACAGGCACCCTTGCAGACATAGCCGAGAAGGCTGAGAGGGCTAAGCTCAGCCCGCCCGCGGTTACTGTCATTGGCGAGGTGGTTAGGCTCAGGAGGGAGTTTCTCTGAGCTTTGCGATGGTTGTGGCGAGCACGCGTCCAGAGGTTATAAAGCTTGCCCCCGTGCTTCGTGCGCTTGAAAGCTCCGGCATGGAGCACGTGTTCGTTACCACCGGGCAGCACTACGATGACGAGCTGTTCTGGAGGTTTATAAGGGAGCTGGGGCTGAAGGAGCCGGAGCACAACATAGACGTGCGCTCGGGCACGCACGCCTACCAGACCGCCAGAGCCTTAGAGGCGCTGGAGAAGCTCATAGTGCAGGAGAGTCCGCAGGTGGTAATTGCCGAGGGTGACACCAACTCCGTGCTGAGCACAGCTCTGGCGTGCGCCAAGCTCCTCGTACCCTTTGCCCACGTTGAAGCCGGGCTGAGGAGCTTTGACAGAACCATGCCCGAAGAGGTAAACCGCCTGCTGGCAGACCATGTCAGCACGGTTCTTTTTGCACCCACCAGAAGAGCCGCCGACAACCTGGTGAACGAGGGCATTCTGCCCGGGAGCATCTTCGTGGTGGGCAACACCATAGTGGATGCCACCCTGCAGCACATTGAGATTGCCAGGAGGCGGCTGAAAGCTCCTGAAGGTGAGTACCTGCTCCTGACACTGCACAGGGCAGAGAACGTGGACAGCAGGGAAAGGCTTGAGGGCATCCTCAGGGCTCTTGCAGAGATTGAGCACGAGATTCTCTTCCCCGTGCACCCCCGCACCCTGCAGAGACTAAGGGAGTTCGGGCTGATTGAGCTTGCGGAGTCGGCGCTGACGCTCCTGCCGCCTGCTGGCTACTTGGAGTTCCTGCTCATGCTTGAGGGTGCGAGGGCTGTGCTCACCGACTCGGGCGGCGTGCAGGAGGAAGCCATCGTGCTGGGCACGCCCTGCATAACCCTGCGCACCTCCACCGAGCGCCCGGAGACTGTGGAGGCTGGCGGAAACATACTGGCGGGGGTGGACAGGGAGAGCATCACCGGCACCGTGCGCAGGGTGCTCGGCGACCCGGGACTTTACGAGAGGATGAAGCGTGCCAGAAACCCCTTCGGAGACGGCAGGAGCGGTGAGAGAATCGTGCGCATACTGGCTGAGCTTGAGGAGCGCGGCGCCCTTAAAATTGAGCCTCCCTCCAGGGTGATACGCACGCGCCAGAGGCGGCTCGTGCCTGCCTCCGGCTTCAGGGGCAGGCGCATCTCCGAGCTTGGCATGAGGGTGTGCAGGGTGGTCTCGGGAGGGCTGTTCATGTACCCTGCGCCGGAGCACCGCGTGGGGGATGAGGAGATGCTTGAGGTTGAGGAGGAGGTGAGCTGGTGAGGGTGAGGCTCTTTGCCTGGTTCAGGGAGAGGGCTGGAAGGGAGGAAGTTGAAGTTGAGGGCGGCAGGATGAGCGTTGAAGAGCTGGTGGAGAAGGTGGCGGAGGCGCTTCCGCAGCTTGCGGAGGAGCTCCGCTCTGGGAGGTGCATGGTGGCGGTAAACCACAGAATCGCCACCCCCGGCACCCAGGTAGGAGAAGAAGACGAAGTGGCGCTCTTCCCGCCAGTTGCGGGAGGCTAAGCGGTGTCGCTCTCAGCCAGCTCCCTCAGGCGCCTCACCCCGTCCACCTCCCTTATCACCTCAACCACCGCCTCAGGCACAAGCTCCTCCCAGGGCTCGCCTGCCAGCATCCTGCGCCGTATCTCGCTGCCCGAGTACTCGCTGCGGTTGAAGAGGGGCGGCGTTGCCACGTCCTTGCCAGCCTCTCTGAAGAGGCGCTTGACCAAGGGGTTCCCGGAGTAAACCCTGTGGAAGGGTGGTGTGAGGCTCTCCATGTGGCTCACCCAGAGGGAGTTGTTGTCAATGTCGTTCACGGGTATAACGTACCAGGTCTTAGCCATGCCGTTCTGCTGGAGGCTCTTGAATATCATCATCAGCCTCTCACCGGCGGTGAAGGGGTTCTCAAGGGTGTGGCTCTTCTGGGCGCTGCCTATGGCTATGACTATCTCATCCACCTCCTCGGCTATCCTCTCTATCACATACATGTGCCCCAGATGGAAGGGCTGAAACCTGCCTATCAGAAGACCTCGCATACCCTCAGCCTCTCGCCACCCTGCACGCCCAGCATGCTCCCGGCGCTGCCCCTGTTTACAGCCAGCTCTAAGTAGCCCTCGCTGCCTATCAGCGCGAGCATCCTCCCTGGCTCTGCAAACCCGTAGCTCTCAAGGAAGGGCAGCCTCAGCCTGCGCAGCCCCACCTGCACCTCAAGCTCCGCTCCAAACCTCACGCCCAGCATCTCTTCAGGAATGTTGGTTATAACATTGCCAAAGGTATCCACACACAGCACCTCCCCCTCTATCCACCTGCCCGTCCTGCGGGGCTGGCGTATGCTGAGCTTAACGAGCTCAGGCTCAACCTCGGTGCCCAACTCCTCGGGCTCAGAGCCAGAGGCAAGCTTAGCCGCAACCGGGGCAAACACATCCCTCCCGTGGAAGGTTCTTGAGGCTGCCTCAACCCTGAGCTCAATCACCCTGCGCACGTCCTTCAGGAAGGTGAAAACGCCGTTGTCAGGACCCACGTAGCGGTGCCCGCCCGCCTCAACCAGCACACCCCTGCGCTCCGTGCCCACCCCCGGGTCAACCACCACCACGTGTATGCTGCCCTCAGGGAACCTGCTGCACACGCTCGCCACCACGTAGGCACCGTGCCTTATGTCGTAGCTCCTTATGCTGTGGGTGATGTCCACTATTCTAACAGAAGGAGCAATGGAGAGTATGACCCCCTTCATCGCACCCACGTACTCGCTCCAGCCGAAGTCTGTGGTTAGGGTGACTATCATAGCCCCATCTTCTCCCTGCCCGCTATGAGCAGCAGGAGCAGGGCTGCAGTTATGTAGCGGTTCAGCAGAAGCTGCCGCACCCTGCTTCTGGCTCTTGCCCCGGCACGCCCCTCCATCCTTCTGAGCCCCTCAAGCAGCGCCGCCACGTGGGCATCCCAGGAGTAGCGCTGCATGCTCGCCCTGGCGTTCTCTCCCAGCCTGCGCAGAAGCTCCGGCTCTGAAAGCAGCGCAGCCACCCTTTCGGATAGCTCGGCAGGGCTGGTGGGGTCCCTGAGAAACACGCAGTTCTCCCCATCCTTCAGGTAGCTCTCACTCCCGGAGTCCCTGCTCACCACCACCGCACAGCCGCATGCCATAGCCTCCATCACCGACATGCTCTGGGACTCGTGCAGCGAGGGGTGCACGAAAACATCGGCGGCTGAGTAGTACTCTGGAGTGCGCTCCCACTCCACCCAGCCGGTGAAGTGCACCCTCCCGGGAGGCGCAAGCTTCCCGGCAAGCTGCCTGTACTCCTCAAGAGCCGCACCCCCGCCGGCAAATATGAAGTGAGCCCGCGGCACCCTGCGCAGTATGCTCGGAATAGCCCTTATCAGCGTCTCCACGTTCTTCTCGTGGGACATCCTGCCCAGGTAAAGCACCACCGGGGCATCCTCGGGTATGCCCAGGCTCTTCCTGACACCGCTCCTAACGCGCCTGAACCTGGCGGTGTCAACGCCGAAGGGTGCAAACACCACCCTGCTCTCGGGCACGCCTAAGCTGAGAAGCTTATTCCTGAAGCGGGAGGTTGCCACAAAGAACAGGTCTGCATGCCGGTAGTGCTGCCTTACAACAGAGTTTATCACCCTCCTTATCCTGCGCTCCGGCACCAGCCTGCGCCGGTCTAAGCGGAAAGCTTTCTCAAGCATCGTAGCCTCGTCGTGGTGGCAGAACACCGCCACAGGTTTGCGCATAGCCCTTGCCAGGGTTATGGCTGCAGAGCCGAGAGGCGCCAGGTCATTCACCAGCACCAGGTCACACCTTCTTATGGCTCTGGCAAGCCTGCCGCTGGGTATGGCTGGGGCATAGCTGGCAAGCTCAACGGGTATGCAGGAGCTCAGCACAACCTCTGCACCTGCAAAGCTCCTGCTCCTGGAGAAGCGGGGAGCCACCAGCGTTACCCGGTAGTGCCTGCCGAGCTCGGGGAGCACGTGCCGCAGAAAGGTGACCACCCCGTCCTTCTTGGGCGGATACGTATCAGCAACCACGCAGAGACGCTTCTTCATCACCTGACTGCCTCCATCCTGAGCTTGCTGCGTCCCGTCAGCATGATTGAGAAGTAGTTTGCGATGTTGTGCATCAGAAACCTCAGCCTGCCTGCCCTGAGGCGTCTGGCAGAGGTGTATACGTGCATGTCGCGCACGAACACCACCCTGCCGAGCTTCCTCAGCCTGCGTGAGAGCTCAAAATCCTCGCCCACCTGCAGCTCAACGTTGAAGCCGCCCGCAAGCTCAAGCAGCCTGCGCCTGACTCCGAAGTTCTGACCCGAGAAGTGGGGCATGCCCAGAGCGCTGTGCAGCCACAGGAAGGCTGTGAAGGCGTACCTTGCCAGGAGCTTCTCAGCCGTGCTTCCGTCGGCAAGGTAAACCGGACCGTAGGCTGCGTCCGCATGCTCAAGCGCCTCTGACATCTTCTCCGCCCACCCCGGAGGCACCGTGGTGTCAGCGTCGGTGAAGGCTATCACCTCACCCCTGGCTCTCCTCCAGCCCGCCTCCCTGGCGCAAGCCACGCCGCGGCGTGGCTCGTAAACCACCCGGTCGGCGTACTCCTCAGCTATGCTGGCGGTCTCATCCTCGCTGGCGTTGTCCACCACCACGAGCTCAACGTCCATGCTCTGGGCTCTTATGCTCTTAAGGCACGCTTCAATGTACCTCCCCTCGTTGTACGCTGGCACCACCACGGAAATCATCATTAGCTTTTAAGTTGGGGAAGCTGGTATTAAATCTATCGGAGAGTGCATGCATGCTCGTGCTTGTGGGTATGGGACTGTACGATGAGCTTGACCTGAGCCTCAGAGGGCTGAGAGAGCTCAGAGAGTGCGACTCGGTTTATGTGGAGCTCTACACCTCCAGAATGCCGGGGCTGAGCCTGAGCAGGCTGAGGGAGCTTGCAGGGAAGGAGATTAGAGAGCTGAAGAGGCAGGAGCTGGAGGAGGGCGCCGAAAGCCTGCTTGAGGAGGCGGAGCACAGGAAGGTGGCGCTGCTTGTGGCTGGAGACCCGCTGATATCCACAACTCACTCAGCCCTGAGGCTGGAGGCTGTGAAGCGGGGAATAGAGGTTAAGGTGCTCCACAACGCCTCGGTTTACTCAGCCGTGCCCTCAGCAGCGGGACTGCACAACTACCGCTTCGGGAGGTGTGCCACCATACCCAGAGCCTCCCGCACCTACATGCCCGAAACACCCTACCACGTGCTCAGGGAGAACTTAGAGCGGGGGCTCCACACCATGCTTCTGCTTGACCTGGGTGAGGAGGAGATGAACGCTGCCGAGGGCATAGCCTACCTGCTGGAGCTTGAGTCTAAGCTGGGGATGGGTGTGTTCAAGCCAGCCACCACGGCAGTGGTGGTGTCCCGGGTGGGAGCGCCCGAGTGCAGGGTAACTGCCGGCAGGGCTGAAAGGCTGGCTGAGCTCGGCAACGCTCTCGGAGCCACGCCCCACACCATAGTGGTGCCGGGGGAGCTCCACTTCATGGAGGAGGAGTGGCTGCGCAGGTTCTGGGTTGAGTAGCTACTCGTAGCCAACGCTCAGGAGCATGGCATGGCAGCCGTTGGTGAGGGAGCAGGTTCGCTCTGAGATTACCTGCATCGCCTCCCTCGCGGCAGTCAGATTGCCTTCCTCAAGGGCGTCTTCAAGGTCTAAAACATACTCCTCCTTCATCTGCTCTTCGGTAAGTTCCGGAAGAAACCTGGCGGTTGCCTCGCGGCTCTCGTAGAAGTAGCGCCTGAAGCTCGGGAAGCGCTCCCTTGCAGCGCTCAGGTTCCCCTGCTCCAGCGCATCCTTCAGCCTGCTGTACTCGTACTCCAAGTTAGCCATGGCACCGCCTGTGCGCATGTGGCAGACGCTCACCCCGCAGCTCCCGGTTATTCCCGCCAGCGTGGCATTGGCTGCCTGAAGCTCTCCCGCGCTTACCTGGGAGCCCAGAGCTGTGAGCTCATCCTCCCTCACAAAGAAGTCCATATGCCTCTTTCCAGCTCTCTCAACCGCCTTCCTGTAGGCTGAAAGAAGCTCGGAGTAGCTGCGCTTTGCAGCCTCAGCGTCTCCAGCAGCTATCGCCTGCTGAAGCGCTGCATAGGCGTCCTCGTACTCCTCCTGAATCTGCTTCGCCTGCCGCACCTTCTCCTCCAAAGTTTCGGGCTCTTTTCTGACACCGAGGCACGCGGCTGTGAGAACCATCAGAGTTATCAGGAGCAGAACAGATGCAGGAAACCTCACGATTCCACCTCTCCACTTCTGAAAAATCTAACGGGTTTTGAGTTTTCTGTCACAACAAAACCCTTATTAGCTTGCTGGGCTATGGTGTGGTGATGGGTGTTCTCGGCTCAAGTCTCAGACTCACCGCAGGCAATCTCGCCGTGAGGTTCGGAAGCTATCTCTACAGGATAATCATGGCGAGAATGCTGAGCATGCATGAATATGGGCTCCTCAGCCTGGCACTGCCGCTGCAGTTCTTTGTGGTGGTGCTGGGCTCTGCGGGCATTGCACCGAGCGTGGCGAAGTTCGTTGCCGAGCACCGTGCTAAAGGCGAGCATGCGGAAAGCGCCGCCGTAGCGGGTGCCGGGCTGGTTTACTACACCGCCGCAGGCGCTGTTATTGCGCTGGTTTTATGGGTGGCATCGCCGGCAATTGCCGCAGCCTACGGCATGCAGAGCCTCACGCCCGTGCTTCAGCTCTCCGCCGCCGCCATACCCTTCGGCTTCGCCCTTGCCGTGCTCACAGGTGTGCTGCAGGGTGCGGGGAGGTTTGGGGCAATGGCAGCCCTGCTCAGCTCCCTGCAGCTCCTCAGGATTCTGCTCGCCACGGCAGCGGTGGCTGTGTCTGCCACCGCAGCAGCAGCAGCGCTCGGCTCAAGCCTCGGCTTCGTGCTGGTGCTTGCAGCCGCTCTTCCCCTGACACTGCGGAGCCTCAGATGGGGCAGCTTCCCGGTGTTCCTCAGACTCTTCCGCTTCTCCCTGCCGGTTTCTGCAACCTCGCTGCTGGGGTTTGTGCTGGCATTCCTGGACATAATGCTCTTAGGCCTCTACGTGCCAGCCGACGTGCTCGGGCTGTACGGCGCCGCATCCCCAGCCGCCAGGGTGGCGCTTGCCTTCGCGATGGCGCTGAGTGCCGTGCTTCTCCCCAGGGTCTCGGCACTCAGGGCGTCCGGCAGGGAGGGAGAGCTTGCCAGAACGCTGCAGAGCTCCCTGCGCGCCACCATGCTGGTTCTCGGAGGGGTTAGCGCCCTCTCGGTGCTCTTTGCAAGAGAGGTGATGGTGCTGCTCTTCGGCACCGCCTACGCGGGGGCCGCACAGCCCCTGCGGGTGCTGGTGGTGGGCAGCTTCTTCTACGGGATGTTCAGCGTGAGCACCGGCGCGATGCAGGGGCTGGGCAGACCGGAGGCACCCGCAAGAATCCTGCTGGCTGCAGTGGGCATAGAGGCTCTGCTGTGCCTTGCGCTCATCCCAAGTTATGGAATTATGGGAGCTGCAATAGCCTCTGCCGCAGCCTCTGCCACAGCGGGGGTTCTCGCCCTCTGGACGCTCCGGAAGATGCTGCAGCGCTGATGCAGCGCCTTAGTAAAATTTGCAGTCGGCATGCAAATGCTGGCTTAGCGGTGAGGCAGGTGGAGCAGTGTGGTGAGCAATGCGAAAGCTGCGGCGGCGGGGATGAGCTCAGCTCTGCCGTCAGGGCGAGAATGAAGAACGTGAAGCACAAGATTGCAGTGATGAGCGGAAAGGGGGGTGTGGGCAAGACCACGGTGAGCGTCACTCTTGCGAGATGCCTTGCGGAGCGGGGGCACAGGGTGGGGCTGCTTGATGCTGACGTCACAGCTCCAAACGTGGCAAAGATGCTGGGGCTTGAAGACCCAGAGCTCTTCGCAACTCCAGCAGGGCTTTTCCCGCCGGAGGCTGGAGGTATAAAGGTCATCTCCATGGCGTTTCTTGCAGATGAGAGCAGCGCCATAATCTGGAGGGGTCCCGTTATAATGGGGGTCATTGAGCAGTTTCTAAGTCAGGTGGTTTGGGGGGAGCTTGACTACCTGATAATTGACCTGCCCCCGGGCACAGGAGATGAGGCGCTGAGCATTATGCAGCTCCTGCCAGACCTCAGCGGGGTTATAACCGTCACCACGCCCCAGGACGTGGCTGTGCTGGACACCAAGCGCAGCATAGACATGGCAAGAACCATGAAGGTGCCGGTGCTGGGGCTGGTGGTGAACATGGCGTCCTTCGCATGCCCGAACTGCGGCAGCGTTACCAGGATGTTCCCGGGCAGCAGCCCGGAGGAGCTTGCCAGAGAGCTCGGGGTGGAGCTTCTGGGGGCGGTGCCCTTTGAGCCGGAGGTTGCGGAGGCTGGAGATGCAGGCAGGGTGCCGGCTAAGAACGGCAGAGCCTGGGAGGCGCTCGCAGGGGTGGTTGAGAAGGTGGAGGAGGCGCTGAGCAGAGAGAGCTGAGAGGTGCTCGGGTGGAGCTGTGCGAGTACAGGGGAAAGGGCATACTGCGGGAGCATGGCATACCCGTGCCTGAGGGCAGGGTGGTGGAGAGCCCGGAAGGAGCTAAGATCGCGGCAGCCGAGCTTGGCGGAGAGGTGGTTGTGAAGGCTCTGGTGCCTGCCGGTGGCAGGGGAAAGGCTGGCGGTGTGAGGTTTGCGGCTTCGCCGGAGGAGGCGGCTGAGGCTGCAGAGGCGCTGCTGGGCATGCACATAAAGGGCTACAGGGTGAGGAGGCTGCTGGTGGAGAGGAGGCTTGAGATTCTCAGGGAGCTGTACGCATGTGTGGCGGTTGACCGGGAGGCGGGGATGCCTCTGGTGATGCTCAGCAGAGAGGGCGGCGTGGAGGTTGAGGAGGTGCCCGAGCACCTGATAGCAAGAGCCCACGTGGAGCCTCTGACAGGCTTTCACCCGTACATGGCGAGGGAGCTCTGCGCTGAGGCTGGGCTCAGGGGGGGCGAGCTCAGGCAGGTGGCAGAGGTGCTGCACCGCATGTACGGGGTGTTCCAGAGCAGGGATGCGCTGCTGGTGGAGGTGAACCCCTTGGCTATAACTCCCGGAGGGGTGGTTGCGGCTGATGCCAAGCTGAGCATAGACGACGATGCATGGTTCAGGCAGGGCATGGAGCAGCGGGAGGAGCAGCGCTACGTGGAGCTTGAGGGCAGCATAGGCTGCATCGTCAACGGCGCGGGGCTGGCAATGGCGACCATGGACACGCTGAAGCGCCTGGGAGGCGAGCCGGCGAACTTCCTGGACATCGGCGGCGGGGCGGGTGCGGAGGCGATGAAGAGAGCTGTTGCGAGGGTCACCTCCAACCCGTCGGTGAGGGTGCTGCTGGTGAACATCCTGGGGGGAATCACCAGGTGCGATGAGATTGCTGAGGGCATAGTGGAGGCGGTGCAGGAGGTGAGGGTGCCGGTGGTTGTCAGGCTCATGGGCACCAACGAGGAGGAGGGCAGGCAGATTCTGCGCGCAGCGGGGATTGAGGTGGAGAGGGACATGCTGGCAGCCGCCAGGCTTGCGGTGGAGCTGAGCAAAAGTATATAAGATGCCGGCTTTAAATCCACAATGGTGGTAGCCGGTGGAGCTTCCCACTCTCAGAGACGCAGAGCTTGACGGAAAGCGGGTGCTCATGCGCATAGACATCAACTCCCCCATTGAGCCAGAAACCGGGGAAATACTGGACGACACCAGAATCAGAAGCCATCTGCCAACCATTGAGGAGCTGGACTCCGCAAGGCTGGTGCTGCTGGCGCACCAGAGCCGCCCTGGGCTGGAGGACTTCACCACCCTGGAGGAGCACTCCAGGCGCTTCAGCGAGCTCATAGACAGAGAGGTGCGGTATGTTGATGATGTCTTCGGAAGAGCTGCCAGGGAGGAGATCAGGAGGCTGGGAAGAGGTGAGGTGCTGCTCCTGGAGAACGTGCGCTTCTGCAGCGAAGAGGTGGCAGAGGAGGTTAAGCGCAAGCCCCCGTGCCTGCAGGCTAAGACCAACCTGGTGAGGAAGCTCTCATCCTACGTGGATGCCTACGTGAACGACGCCTTTGCCGTTGCACACCGGCAGCAGCCGAGCGTGGTGGCTTTTCCGGAGGTGCTGCCCAGCTACGCGGGCAGGCTGATGGAGAGAGAGGTGGAGAACCTGAGCAGGGTGATAAGGAGCAGCGCAAAGCCCAAGGTCTTCTGCTTCGGCGGCGCCAAGGTGAGGGACTCGCTGAAGGTTATGGAGAAGCTGCTCAGCAGGAAGATCGCTGACCACGTGCTCACCAGCGGCATGGTGGCAAACCTGCTGCTGCTCGCCGCTGGCGTGGAGATAGGAGAGGTGAACCGCAGGGTGCTGGAGGAGAAGGGGCTGCTGAGCCTGCTTGATGAGGCGAGGGAGATGCTGGCGAGGTACGGGGAGAGGGTGCACCTGCCGAAGGATGTGGCGTTCAGCAGGAATGGCGAGAGGGCGGAGGCGGGGGTTGAGAGCATCCCCAACCTCAGGATAATGGACATAGGCATAGAGACCATCGCCGAGTACTCGGCTGTAATTGAGGATGCCGCGGTTGTGGCTGCGAACGGTCCAGCCGGGATGTTTGAGCTCAGAGAGTTTGCCCTGGGCAGCGAGGAGCTGCTGAAGGCTATGAGCAGGTGCAGCGGCTTTACGGTCATAGGGGGAGGACACCTCGCCTCCATAGCCGTGAGGCTCAAGCTGAGCAGTAAGATATCCTTCATAAGCACCGGCGGCAAGGCGATGCTGCTCTTCCTCGCCTGCGAGAAGCTGCCGGGAATTGAGGCGCTCAGGAGGGGTGGCGCATGACCAGGGTTATAGTGGTTGCCTCCGGCAAGGGCGGAGTGGGCAAGACCACCATAGCCGCCAACCTGGCGGTTGCCTTTGCCTGGTACGGCAAGAGCACGGCGGTGCTGGATGCGGATGTGGTGATGGCAAACCTTGAAATCATTCTGGGACTGAAAAACCCGCCGGTGGCGCTGATAGATGTGCTCAGGGGCAGGCTGGAGCTCAGGGATGTGATGTACGAGGGACCTGAAGGGGTGAAAATCATACCCGCGGGCATCACCCTGGACGGCTTCAATGAGGAGAACATGGAGATGCTCAAGGCATCGCTGCGGGAGATTCCCAGGGAGATTGAGCTCTTCGTCATAGACGCGCCCGCGGGAAGGGATGCAGCCATGGTGATGGACGAGGGGCAGGAGGTGCTGATTGTAACCACGCCGCAGGTGTCAAGCGTCTCGGATGCGCTTAAAATGAAGCTCTTAGCCGAGCGCATGGGCGCGAAGCCCATAGGTGCTGTGATGAACATGGTTGAGGGCAAGAAGCGGGAGCTCAGCATCCACGAGGTTGAGAACACCCTTGACCTGGATGTGGTGGCTGTGCTCAGGTCTTCGGAGGCGGTCAAGGAGGCGCTCGCCCAGGAGGAGCCCTTCGTGCTGCGCTACCCGAATGCGCAGCCCTCCAGGGAGCTGATGAGGCTCGCGGCAGAGCTCATCGGCAGA
>JALSIP010000023.1 GCA_026989875.1 archaeon | reverse complement strand
CAGAATCAGCCATATCAGAAAACCAAGGGCATGATAGTAGGCTCTCTGCAGCACCCTCAGCGTGACCTCGCCCAGCCTCTCAATGGTGTCCATGAACCCCACCAGCCTTATTAGTAATACTCAATTCGGGTGGTTGCATTGAAGGAATAATAACTGGTATTAACCCGGTATATAACTGATTTTGAAGGATAATCACCATAAAACGCATAATAGACGAATCTCATTGCCTGATTGCGTATGGTACCCCTCACACTTCTAACATAGCTTGAGTTTGAGCTGTAGTAGGACGGCATCATTATAACTATTTTGAACCTGTAGCACTCCAGGTCCCCGCACTTTCCGAGTCTTTCAAGAGTAACGCTCTTTATCTTAATCTTTCCTGGAGGCGCTTCAACGCTTCCGCTCTTATACCCGACACCCCTCATGGCTGCGCCGAAGGTTGCGCCGTCTCTTGCGGCGCTCAGTGCTTTGTTCAGCTCGTTGGTTTTCAGGATGTACGGGAAGACGGCAATCACCATGACCAGCAGGGCTCCCACCAGGATTATGAACTCAATTCCAACCTGCGCCTTTCTGCACCTCATGGCAGCACCCTCACCTTTGAGGAGTCGGCATAAATTATGACGTTCGTGCCGTTGTTCCGTATGGTAAGCTCTGGATAGCCGTCAGGGTCTTCTCTGACCACGTTGTTTGGCACTATGCTCACAGACACATTCCACTGTCCTGTGTGCCCTGTTCTGCTCATGTTTCTCCCAACTATCACCTTTCTGTTTGCGTTGTCTATTATTATCGGCAGGATTATCCCGGTGCCTTTATCAACATCCGTTAGCTCAGTGAAGTTGAGCTTATCCTGGCTCAGGGTCAGCTCAAAGCCCCTGCCGTTGGCGTGCACGGTGTTTATGCTTGTGGCGAGCAGCGTGGCTACCATCTTAGCCTCGCCGCCCTCTCCCACCTCCCTTGCCAGATTAAGGCGCTCAAAGTTCAGGTTAACCAGGCTTACCGCCACCAGTATGGCTATACCTGCCACCAGCGCCACCTCAATGCTAACCTGCGCCCGTGAGTCCAACCTTCTACCCCCTGTTGAAGGTTATGTTCTTGCTGCTTATAACCACCGTGTACCAGCTTCCTGCCGGCTCTGCTATACCCTCTGCTCCCGAGGTGCCGTTGTAAACCTTCCAGCCGCTTCCGTACAGCTTCACCGTGAAGTTGTAGCTCTCGTTGCTCACCACGATGCCAGTGCTGCTGTACCTGAGGATGTACATGGTGACTGAGAGCCCGTCACCCTGCGGCGTGGCTCTTATCTCGGTTATCCTCTTGTTCCTCGGGCTGTTGTAGCCGGGTATGTACATCCTGAGCCTCCTCACCTCCGAGCTGGTGCTCAGGCTGTTCGCCACCGCTGCAATCTCCTCGGCGGCGTACCTGGCATCTCCCGCGTGCTGCACGTCCTTGGCATACCTGCTGGACTTAAGCGTGACCGGGATGGAGACGGTGACGAGTATCATGAGGATTGCACCCATTATCAGGAGAGTTTCAATGGTGATCTGCGCCCTTGAATCCACCTACGGCACCTCCAGGGTTAGGGTTATAACCTTCCCGCTGGCGGAGATGCTCAGGGTGGCGTTTCCGCCGGCGGTGTTGTTGTTCACCACCACCACCTTGAACCTGCCCTGCCCGTTGTTCACGTAGCCCACGCCCACAGGTGTGGTGGTGTTCGTGCCCGGTATCTTTCTGGCAATTCCCGCAAAGGTTGCACCCGACAGAGGCGTACCAGTCACCGAACCTGTGCTTAGAAGCTCATCAGGCACCCCATGCCTGCTCTCCCACCTCACCCAGTAGCTCAGGCTGCCCTTTTCCGGGTAGCCGGCAACTATTCCCCAGGTCTTCTGGTTTGAGACTATCCAGAAGGTGCGCTCCGCCCCGGGCCCCAGAGCCTGAACCGCCTCAACCGCCGAGGCTATGGCATCCAGGTTGGAGCGCATCTCCAGCGCTCTCGCGGCATCTCTGCCGGCAGAGGACACGTTGAAGTTCAGGGTGATGGTCACACCCACCAGTACCAGCAGGAAAAAACCTATGAGTATAACCGTCTCAATGGTAATCTGGGCATCGCTCCTCATAATCTCACCAGCACATCTCCTGCTGTGAGGGCGAGCACAAGCCCTGCAAGCATCACAGGCGCAAAGGGCATTCTCCGCCTTATCAGCAGCCTGTCCTCAAGTCTGCCCTCTATCACAAGCTTTTTAAGCTCTGATATCTGGTCAGAGCTGAGTCCTCCTGCTCCCGTACTTATCACTGCTGCTCCTTCCTCTCTCACCGACAGCGCATTCATTATCTTCTCCAGGATGCCTGCATCCTTTCTAATAATCTTCCCCTCCCTTATATAAATCTCTTCCGCAGGTATCATCCCCTCCTGCAGCTCCGTTATTCTGACCTCTCTTCTGAGCTGAAGGCGCAGCTCGCTGAGGCTGTGCCAGGCTATGGAGATCAGCACGAGCATGCCGGCGGCTATTACGATGTATCTCACGAGCTCGCTCACAGATACGCCTGCTGTTAGCCCGGATAATGCAATTGCACCCCCTGCTATCGTGGCAGTGACGGATGAGGAAGTTCTGCCAAGCCATATCAGGAAGACGAGCACGGCGGGCGCGGCGTAAGCTGTACCTGCTATGCGGGTTGCGCTGAAGGCTGCCAGCAGGAAAACCACGCCGCTGAGTGTTCTGCGGTTGATTGCACTCTCCAGCACCCTGCGTGCGCTCATCCTGCGCGCCCCCACCAGAATCGCATAACCCAGCACTGCCGGAAAGGCTGCTATGAAGGAGTTGAGCATCACGCTGACTGGAAAGGGATACCAGGCGGTGGCTGGGGTGAAGTAGTCCCTGAGAGCTTCAGGATACCTGGGCAGAAGGGCGGAGATGAAGAGGAAGACCTTGACATCCCCTCCTGCCAGCACTCCCGTCAGCCACAGCAGGTATCCCAGGGCAAAGGTTGCTCCAACAGAGATGAGCAGGTCTGCAATAAGCTTCAGGTCTCCATGAAGCGCTGCCTGCAGCAGGTTGCCTGCAATGCCCGCGGCGAAGAGGGGAAAGCTCAGACGGTTTGGCACAATTCCACGGCGCAGGTCGGTGTAGCAGGCGGCGATGCTGCCGGTGATGGCTATGAGGAGCATTAGCCACTCAAGCATGTGCTGAGTCTGGACGGCTTTAAATAAAAACTTATGTCATCGTTACCCGCTGCCGGGTAGGTGGATGGAGCTCAAGCCTGTTTCGGTGATGTGGGAGTGCACCATCGCCTGCGGGCTGAGGTGCCTGCACTGCAAGGCAAGCGCAAGGGCTGAGCGCTCCCCGGAAGAGCTGAGCCTGGAGGAGAGCTTCTCGCTTATTGAGCAGATAACCGAGTTTGGCAAACCCTACCCGGTGCTCAGAATCACGGGGGGCAATGCCCTGAGGCGGGAGGACCTCTTTGAGATAATATCCCACGCAACAGAGCAGGGTGTGAGGGTGACGGTGGCGCCGAGCACCACCCCGCTTCTGACCAGGAGGAACATAGAGAGGCTGCTTGAGGCGGGGTGCGAGGTTGTGGCGATGAGCATAGACGGCGCCTCTGCAGAGACTCACGACGCCTTCAGGGGCAGAGCCGGCACCTTTGCCACGCTGCTGCGGGCAACCAGAATCATGAGGGAGCTCGGCATGCCCTTCAGGCTTCTCACCACTGTCACAAGGCTCAATGCCCGGGAGCTGCCGGAGATCATGGAGCTGGCGGAGAGGCTCGGAGCTGCGGGCTGGTATCTTTACATGCTCATACCCACAGGCAGAGCCACCGAGAGGCTCGCCCTGAGTCCTGAGGAGCATGAGGATGTTTACAACTTCATCTACGATGCCATGCTGAGCTCTCACATAACGGTGAATGCCATCGCCGGCTGCGAGCCCTACCGCAGGGTGGCTGTTCTCAGGTATCTGGCTGAGCAGGGGGAGGTTGAGGCTGGGGTGCTGAGGCAGGGCGAGCTCTACCGCAGGCTGAGCGCACGCCTGGAGAGGAGGAAGGTGGAGGTGCCTGAGGAGGCTGAGTGGCACAGCATGCACAGGGGCTTTGGCAAGGGAATATTTGTGGCTCACACCGGCGAGGTGTATCCCTCAAGCTTCATGCCCATAGTGCTGGGAAACGTGAGGGAGAGCAGCCTGAAGGAGATTTACAGCTCCTCCGGGGTTCTGAGAAGAATGCAGTCCAGGAGGCACCTGAAGGGCAGGTGCGGCGCCTGCGAGTTCTCCAGCGTGTGCAGGGGCTCACGCTCCAGAGCCTATGCGGTGACCGGCGACTACTTGGCTGAGGACCCCTACTGCATCCACCTGCCCGGGAGTGTTGAGCTGCCGGAGGTGGACATGGAGGCTGTGCTCCACCGCCTGAGGGTGACCAACTTCTCAAAGGCAAGTTATTCTAACTGATGGTTACTAAAATTTTTTACCTCGGTAGGGGAGGGTTGAAAATAACGGATGGTTACTAAAAGCGGATGGAGGTGGTGAGTGTGGCTGCAGCACCCGCACAGCTTGGAGGCACACCTGTGCTGATACTGAAGGAAGGCACGACCAGGACCAGAGGCAGGGATGCGCAGCGGACGAACATAATGGTGGCTCGTGTTATAGCTGAGGCTGTGAAGAGCACTCTTGGTCCGAGGGGCATGGACAAGA